>NZ_JBAHUQ010000003.1 GCF_036689865.1 Magnetococcus sp. PR-3 | reverse complement strand
ACAGGATCGGTAGACGTACACAAAGAGATGTCACGGGTCTGATTGGATACAAGAGACGAGAAGCATGTGCCAGCAGCAACGGGAAAGCTGTATTTGTACAAAGAAGTAGGCGTTTGTTTGCTCTGATTTTGAATGGATTATTAAGACATTAAAGAAGCGTTAGATGGGAACGGTGGTGCATGGGAGATGTTATCCACCCTTTTTATCCAAGGCTATGAAAAGTTAAGGTAAAAGGAGGTTAAACCGTCGTTCTGTTTTTCCAAGGTGAACAGGAAGTTTGCCTTGTAGGGGTGAAAACCCCAGCGGGTTGGGCTGATCCGCCTAAAAAGAGAGCCCACCACTCCAGGGAAGGAGAGGTTGTAAGGGGATGATACGTCAAGCATGTCGTATCACGATATAAGGAGAAGTGCCATGTCCATGTACATCAATACCAATACTGCATCGATCAATGCTCAGCGCAAGTTGCAGGATAGTACCAATGCTTTAAGTAAGACCTATGAACGTCTCTCATCGGGTCTGCGTATTAACAGCGCTTCAGATGATGCAGCTGGTTTGTCCGTCTCCACCCGGATGACCTCCCAAATTCGTGGCCTGGGACAGGCCATGCGTAACGCCAACGACGGTATCTCTCTGGTGCAGGTGACCGAGGGTGCTTTGGCTGAGACCGAGTCTGCTTTGCAGCGTATGCGTGAGCTGGCTGTTCAGGCCGTCAACGGAACCTATACCAGTACCGACCGTGCAGACATTCATGAAGAGGTTGCACAGCTGGTTTCTGAGATCGACCGTATTGCCAATACCACCGAGTTTAACAGCACTACGGTGATGGATGCAGACAAGACGTTTGAGATTCATGTGGGTATGGATCAAGACCAGACCATCAGTGTAACCACCACCGATGCCAATACAACCAACATTGGTTTAAGTGCGGCCTTTACGGTTTCGACCATGGCCGGTGCCAGTGGTGCCATTGCGTTGATTGACAACGCCATTGGTTCAGTTTCTGACATGCGTTCCACACTGGGTTCTCAGCAGAACCGTTTGGAAGCAGCCATTACCAACCTGGCCAATGTATCTGAGCGTACCGAAGCTGCTCGCTCCCGGATCATGGATGCGGATATCGCTTCTGAGACCGCCAACCTGACCAAGCAGTCCATTCTGCAACAGGCTGGTACCGCGATCTTGGCTCAGGCCAACCAGCAGCCCCAGATGATGTTGAGTCTGCTGCGCTAATAGAAGAAGTGCGTTCGTGACATGGCGCGCGTCGGTCGGGGGGAAGGAATCCCCCCGGCTCCCTCTAAAAAACAGAGGGGCTATGTGACGAGTAGGGATAGGTGGTTACCGCTTTTTGGGCGGTAGCCATCCACACCCAAACCGACGTTTGCACAAGGAGGTAACCGATTTTAAAGGGTGCACCAGTGAAGGTGTTCTAAGGGGTGGAATCTATTTTTAATATCGATTCCACCACCCAAGTGGGTAGGACAAGCGTATGGATACGCAACTGTCTTTCACTGGGTCGATGTGTGCGGGGTGACAGGTGTAAAAGGTTGTCCCAAGCAAGACCTTTAAGATCACGTCGGGAACCTTAAAAAGATGCGTTGATGATGTATGTATAAGCCTATGGATGGGTTGTGTTTTAGAAGTTGCATCATCTTGGTGGTTAAACCCAGGAAGGGTTAAGACCACCACAGGTGGCAAGGATTGCCATCTTTATGAGGGCGGGGCCGGCCCGGTAATAAATGAACGGCTCACCATTTCAGGGAAGAAGAGGTTTAAGGGGATGACACTGACATGAGGTTGGTGTCACGACACAAGGAGAAATGCCATGTCCATGTATATCAATACCAATACTGCATCAATCAATGCTCAACGCAAGTTGCAGGATAGCACCAATGCTTTAGGTAAGACCTATGAACGTCTCTCATCTGGCTTGCGCATTAACAGCGCTGCGGATGATGCGGCTGGTTTGTCTGTTTCCACCCGTATGACCTCGCAGATTCGTGGCTTGGGTCAGGCCATGCGTAACGCCAACGATGGTATCTCTCTGGTGCAGGTCACCGAGGGTGCTTTGGCTGAGACCGAGTCTGCCTTGCAGCGTATGCGTGAACTAGCTGTTCAGGCCGTCAACGGAACCTACACCAGTACTGACCGTGCTGATCTGCATGATGAGGTTGCTCAGCTGGTTTCTGAGATCGACCGTATTGCAGATACCACCGAGTTCAACAGCACCACAGTAATGGATTCAAACAAGACGTTTGAGATCCATGTGGGTATGGATCAGGACCAGACCATCAGTGTGACCACTACGGATGCCAACGCAGCCTTGTTGGGTGTGAATGCAACCACAGTGTCCACCATGGCCCAGGCCAGTGCAGCGATTGCAGAGATTGATGCGGCTATCGCTTCAGTTTCTGACATGCGCTCCACATTGGGTGCTCAGCAGAACCGTTTGGAAGCAGCCATTACCAACCTGGCCAATGTATCTGAGCGTACCGAAGCAGCTCGCTCCCGGATTATGGATGCGGATATCGCTTCTGAGACCGCCAACCTGACCAAGCAGTCCATTCTGCAACAGGCTGGAACCGCGATCTTGGCCCAGGCCAACCAGCAGCCCCAGATGATGTTGAGTCTGCTGCGCTAATAGAAGAAGTGCGATCGTGGCATGGCGCACGTCGGTCGGGGGGAAGGATCCCCCCGACTCCCCCCTTAAATTTTAGGGGAGTCATGTGACGAGAAGGGATAGGTGGTTACCGCTTTATCGCGGTAACCACCCACACCTAAACCGACGTTTACACAAGGAGGTAACCGGTTTTAAAGGGCGCACCAGTGAAGGTGTGTACGTGTTGTGGTTAACCCGAGTGGTTGGTGCAACCCCCAAGTAGGTTGGATTGGGCGATGGATATGCCCTCTATCCCCCTCACTGGGTCGATGTGTGCGCGGTTGGTACCGAGGTTAGGTTGTGGTACCCACCAAGCAGGCCTTTAAAGCCTCGTCGGTGACCTTATGAAAATGCGCTGGTGATGTGCGGCGTATACAGATCCCAAGGATGGTTTCTGGCTTCCTAACAGTCTGTTGCGTTTGGAAGACACATCAGGGTGGTGCGTCTCAGGAAGAGATAAACCACCACAGATGGTAGGGATTGCCATCTATTAATGGGGCCGAGTCGGCCCATAGAAAATGAACGACTCACCACTTCAAGGAGGAAGAGGTAAAGGGGATGACACTGACATGAGGTCGGTGTCACGACACAAGGAGAAATGCCATGTCCATGTACATCAACACCAATACTGCATCGATCAATGCTCAGCGCAAGTTGCAGGATAGTACCAACTCGTTAAGCAAGACCTATGAGCGTCTCTCATCTGGCTTGCGCATTAACAGTGCTGCGGATGATGCGGCTGGTTTGTCCGTTTCTACCCGGATGACCTCCCAAATTCGTGGCCTGGGTCAGGCCATGCGTAACGCCAACGACGGTATCTCTCTGGTGCAGGTCACCGAGGGTGCTTTGGCTGAGACCGAGTCTGCCCTGCAACGTATGCGTGAGCTTGCTGTTCAGGCCGTCAACGGAACCTACACCAGTACCGACCGTGCTGACCTGCATCAAGAGGTTGCACAGCTGGTTTCTGAGGTAGACCGTATTGCCAACACCACCGAGTTTAACAGCACTACGGTGATGGATACCGGTAAGACGTTTGAGATCCATGTGGGTATGGATCAAGACCAGACCATCAGTGTAACCACCACCGATGCCAATACAACCAACATTGGTTTAAGTGCGGCCTTTACGGTTTCGACCATGGCCGGTGCCAGTGGTGCCATTGCGTTGATTGACAACGCCATTGCTTCGGTTTCTGACATGCGCTCCACACTGGGTGCTCAACAGAACCGTTTGGAAGCAGCCATTACCAACCTGGCCAATGTATCTGAGCGTACTGAAGCTGCTCGCTCCCGGATCATGGATGCGGACATCGCTTCCGAGACCGCCAACCTGACCAAGCAGTCCATTCTGCAACAGGCTGGAACCGCGATCTTGGCCCAGGCCAACCAGCAGCCCCAGATGATGTTGAGTCTGCTGCGCTAATAGAAGAAGTGCGATCGTGGCATGGCGCACGTCGGTCGGGGGGAAGGATCCCCCCGACTCCCCCCTTAAATTTTAGGGGAGTCATGTGACGACAAGGGATAGGTGGTTACCGTTTTATCGCGGTAACCACCCACACCTAAACCGACGTTTGCACAAGGAGGTAATCGGTTTTAAAGGGCGCACCAGTGAAGGTGTGTACGTGTTGCGGTTAACCCGAGTGGTTGGTGCAACCCCCAAGTAGGTTGGATTGGGCGATGGATATGCCCTCTATCCCCCTCACTGGGTCGATGTGTGCGCGGTTGGTACCGGGTTCGGTTGTGGTACCCACCAAGCAGGCCTTTAAAACCTCGTCGGTTATGTATGGATGTTTGGGGTGCGTTGGATATACCCAGGGATCGGGTGTGTTGGATCCGCGTGTCCAAGTGATGGTTAAACCCAGGAGGGGAAGACCATCAGGATGGCAGGGATTGCCATCTGTAATGGGGCCGAGTCGGCCCATATAGAACGATCGACTCACCACTTCAAGGAGGAAGAGGTTATGGGATGATGCTGACATGAAGTCGGTGTCACAAGACAAGGAGAAGTAGCCATGTCCATGTACATCAATACAAATACGGCAGCATTAAATGCTCAGCGTAAGTTGCAGTTGAGCTCCAATGCTTTGAATAAGACTTATGAGCGTCTTTCGTCCGGTCTACGCATTAATCGTGCTGCGGATGATGCCGCCGGTCTGTCGGTAACCACACGCATGACTTCTCAGGTGAATGGTTTAAGACAAGCCATGCGTAATGCCAACGACGGTATCTCTCTGGTGCAGGTTGCCGAGGGTGCTTTGACGGAGACCGAGTCTGCTCTACAGCGTATGCGTGAACTGGCGGTTCAGGCAGCCAACGGTACTTACAACAGTACGGACCGTTCAAACATACATGATGAAGTCGCTCAGTTGATGTCTGAGATTGACCGTATTGCTGATGATACAGAGTTCAATAGTACAGCGGTCATCAAAACAGGGCAGACATTCGAGATCCAGGTGGGTATGGATCAGGACCAGACCATCAGTGTAACCACGTCTGATGCCAATGCTGTGCAGATTGGTGTTAGTGCAGATACAACGGTTTCCACTGTGGCTGGGGCCAGTGCGGCTTTAGCGCTGATTGATACCGCTCTGGCCAGTGTTTCAGACATGCGTTCCACCATGGGTGCGCAGCAGAACCGTCTGGAAGCCGCCATTACGAACTTGGCCAATGTGGCAGAGCGTACAGAAGCAGCTCGTGCGCGCATTCTGGATGCGGATATCGCTTCTGAAACAGCCAACCTGACCAAGCAGGCCATTCTGCAGCAGGCTGGTACAGCGATCTTGGCTCAGGCCAACCAGCAGCCTCAGTTGTTGCTGAGTTTAATGAGCTAAACAGCCGCTTTGTGATTACGCTCGGGGATCCCCCCTGGTGGTGGATCTCAGTGTGATCGGCACACGGTGCCATCAAAAGAAGTAGGAAGGAAACGAGCATGGAACGGGATAAGACAGCAGCAACAGATGATAAACCGTTTCGCCAGCTCTATTGGGCGGCGGTACCGGCCTCATTACATGATGGCTCAATCACCGCTCGTTCGAATCGTGCCTGGAGATCTATGTGTGCCGCTGTGGGAAGGGCTGCACGCGAGATGGATGATCTTCAACACCTCTTGGGTGATCTTGGGGCGCCTCAAGATACACCAGTAGAGCAAGAGGCAAAGCACGCGGTGCATTTTATGCGCCGACTCATGGCGGAAACTACGGCTTTTGAAGCTCGGTTGGTCCATATGGCCCCTCCTGCTTCATCCATGGTTCCGGCATATGGGGATGATGAGGTTCTACCCCATTGATGTGGAAGAACGGGCGTTCCGTTTGACCTCAGTGGGTATGTCACTTCACATCATGCCCTCTTCCCTTGCTTAGCGTGCCCTCTCCCGAGGGTGGGGGCGCGCTTTTTTCCCGGTGGCAGGAAGGCTGGGAGCAGAAAAAACCAACGCAGTTGTGATAAAGGCTTTATGTCAAGCAACCGGAAGGACGATAAGAGTAGAAAGTGGTTTGTCTAACGTTTGGTGTTTGTATAAAGCCTTGTTTTTTAAGTGAGCATGTTTTTTCTCTTGGGTTTTTCTTATGGTTGGCTCTGTTGGCTGGCTTGGGTAACTAAAGAGAATATAAAAGATAAAACCAACACACTTTTTGTGGCGGTTTAATAGGTTTCCAGCTGGACACCGGCTGAAACAGTTGTGCTTTGCACAGTTGGCCCTAAAAGGCATAGGTGTACCGAGTCATTCATGAAGAAGCAAAGCAAAGGAGGTGTTAATACAGGTCATAAGATCGATGGGTGAGTTTCTCATGATCATTATGACTGCCCTCAGCAGGATGGAGGTCGACAATGTCGTTGACGATCTACGGTAATGTCTCCTCCCTTGAAGCGAAACGCGCTTCTTTACGTCGGGCCAAGAAACCGGCTCGAGGTACGTTTAACCGTCTGATTTCTGGTGTTGAGTCGGATGCAGGTGAACCTGTGGTGTTGGATACACTGCTGGATCACCCTCCTACCAACCGTTTACGTTCGGTGAATCAGGCCAGGCAGAATGCCAATGCAGGGATCTCTACCATTCAGGTGGCAGAGCAGGCTCTGCAAGAGACGGAAAATGCGTTGCAACGCATGCAGGAGATCACTTCACGTCCCATTGATGGGGTGATGGTGGATGGTCCAGAACGGGCCATGTATGACCAAGAAGTGGCTCAACTGGTTCGGGATATCGACCGCTTGTCGGAAGATCCCCGGCGCCACAGCATGCAACTGTTACGTGGCGGGCTTTCTATCCACACCTTTGCGGTGGGGGTTGGTCGGTCTGAGGAGATCCGTTTTTCACTGGGTCAAACTACAGCGCATACCATGGGACTAGAGTCCGAGGTGGCGTGGGATGATCCACAGTTGGCAATGGATGCATTGGCGAATATTCACCGGGCTATGGACCGGGTAGCGCAGATACGGCAAGAGCTGGATCAGGTGCAGAGCCGTTTTAATGCGGTGGTTGAGCGGCTTTCAGATGTCTCTGAAAAAGCACTGGCACAGAGCCAGGGAATTCAGAGCTCTGAAGAGGCAGAAAAAGCAGCATCTGCTGTTCAAAGTTCGATTTCGCAACAAGCAGAAGAGGCCATTGCTGTGCAGGCCAACCAGCATGCGATGTTGGTCAGCTTACTGTTGAACTAAGCTTTTTGAAGCTTAAAACAACGAGCTGAGTGGGAAGTGTAAACGGGCTTCCCCCAATGGAAAACCGTTTGAACAAAATCATGGATGGAGTGTACGTAGTCTGTTTTTTGTGCGCATCACGAAAACAGCACTGCCAGGTTAAGGACGACTAGCTTCCAGGGAGAGTGTAGATAAGAAAAAAGTAACAGCAGCAACGGGAAAAAAAATAAAAAAGTACAAGCGGGCTAGGGTTGGTCCGCATAAATGAACAACCCACCTCCGCCAGGGAAGGGACCTAATGCAAGACTTCAAGGAATTTGCTTTCGGAGGAATCTCTCATGGCACTGACAATCAATACCAACGTCGCAGCTCAAATCGCTTCTCGGAACCTTAATAATGTTCAAGGATCCCTGAATCAGAGCTTTCAACGTCTCTCTTCTGGTTTGCGTATCAACAGCGCAGCCGATGATGCAACGGGTCTGTCCATCTCTAGTCGGATGACCAGCCAGATCCGTGGTTTGAACCAATCTATTCGAAACTCTAATGACGGTGTTTCCCTGGTTCAAGTTGCTGAATCAGCCCTGGAAGAGACAGAATCAGCTTTACAGCGTATTCGTGAACTGGCCGTTCAGGCCTCTAACGGTACGATGAGTAGTACAGACCGTAGTGATATTACCAACGAAGTACAGACTCTGGCTGCTGAGATCAACCGTATCGCGGCAGATACTGAGTTTAATGGTAATAATCTGTTTAGTGCAGGCGGTTTTTCTGCTTACATTAAAACCAATGCTACCTCAACCACCACCGGTGTGGCGGTTGCGATTAACTCGGGTCATGGCTCAGCTTTGGGCATTTACACGACCATGAGTTTCAACTCGGCAGATAATGCAGCTTCGGCTCTGTACGGGATTGATAACGCACTGACCAGTGTATCTTCCATGCGTGCTTCGTTGGGTTCAACGCAGACACGACTGGAATCGGTGATCTCCAACCTGCAAGGTATTGTGGAGAACACCACAGAGGCACGTTCGCGCATCATGGATGCTGACGTGGCTAAAGAAACTGCCAACCTGACTCGGGCGGCAATTATCCAGCAGGCCGGTGTAGCCATTCTGGCACAGGCCAATCAACAGCCCCAATTGGTGCTGTCGTTGCTGGGATAAGACACATCTGGCGCTTTGCGTAAAAAGAGTGACTCGGTTGAAACCCCACGCCTTTGGCGTGGGGTTTCTTTATGGAGGGGGTCTGAGAAGGGACCTTGCTTCTTTATATATAGGCGGTATGTAGAGACTATTTACCGCTTTTTGGTGCTTTGTGTAGATCAGATGCTTGCAGTAGAGCCAGCAGCTTGGCATGAATGCCCGGTGTGGCTGCCACAATATCACCATATTTCATGTGGTCTTTTTCACCACTCACGCCACACACATAACCCCCTGCTTCACTGACCAGCAGTTGACCTGCTGCGATATCCCATTGGGAGAGGCGTAGTTCCCAAAACCCATCAAAGCGACCTGCGGCCACATAGGCTAAATCCAGCGCAGCACTGCCTGCACGGCGCACTTCACTGACATTCTCCATGACCTCTGCAAACGCTTTTAAATAGGGTTTTTTCACCGACGGATGTCGGAACGGAAAACCGGTGCCCAGTAGCGAGTGGCTGAGACGTTCCTGGCCTGAAACCCGAATACGCCGTTCATTCAGAAAAGCACCACCGCCACGTTCTGCAGTAAATGTTTCATCCTTAAATGGGTCATGCACCAGACCTGCGACCACTTCACCCCGGCGGGCAAGGGCAATGGAGATGGCAAAGTGTGGGATACCCCGCACAAAGTTGGTGGTGCCATCAATGGGATCGATAATCCACTGGTATTCAGCTTGCCCCCGTTGGCTGCCACTCTCTTCGGCCAAAAAGCCATATTGGGGGTAGCCACGGCTAAGTTGGCTGATCAGTTCATTCTCGACAGCCAAATCGGCTGAGGTGACCAGATCGTGGGGGGCTTTCTCGTGAATTTCCAACTTTTCTGGACGGTCGAACTGCTGCAGGGCAATTTGCCCAGCACGGCGTGCGGCACGGACGGCAACATGGAGAGCGGGTGCGGAATTCATGGTTTGATGACTCAATCGGCAGGTTAGCGGGGGTGGTAACGTCCACAGGATACCATCAAGCGGGCCTGACACGGCACCCTTACTGTGGAAAAGGCCCCAGAAAGTAGCATGGATCATCAAGAAGGTCTACTAAGGTGACCCGATCTGCGTTTGTTGGGTGCGAATTCATAGGTATGGTTTTGAGCAGGCAACATTTACCGAACCGTGAAAAAGTGCCTGCGGTATTTTCTGCAAAGGGGTTGGTATGGGTAAAAAAGTGGGAAATCTGTGTAGGGCACCAATCATTAAGCGTGGGCTGTGAATTATTATATCCCCAAAATATACATGGGTTTATGTGAAAAACAGGGCGTTTCATCAATGGTTTTTCAGTGAAAAAAGGGTGAGTTGGCACAGCTGCTGCACAAATAGGTGTGAAACCGGAACTTCCGGGTAACGCCAATCAAGGGAAGATGGCTGTGTCGCTTAATTCGCTGCTTAACATCTCCAAGTCCGGCCTGCTGAGCAACCAGTATGCACTGAGTGCTGTCTCGCAGAACGTGGCCAACGTTAATACCCCAGGGTATTCCCGCCAAACGGCATCTCTGGCTAGTAATCAGGGTGCGCTACGTGGCGGTACTGAGGGTATTGGTGGTGGCGTTGCGGTCTCCAGTTTGGTACGGAATGTCGATGATCTGATCGATAACCGCATCCAGTTGGGATTGGGTGAAAAGGGGCGGCTTGAGACCCGTAACCAGTTCCTGACCATGATCGAGGATGTTTTTAACGATCAGGATGGTGATGGTCTGGCCTCTCGCATGGACAGCTTTTTTGCCAGTGCAGACAAGCTGGCAGATAACCCTACCAGCCCTGCTTCTCGGGCTGAGTTAGTGGCAGATGCCCAGAATGTGGCGAACTTTGCCAATAAGATGTATGAGGAGTTGGCGGGGCTGGCTTTGCCAGTTGATGAAGAGATTGATGTGATGATCAATAACATCAATACCCGTCTACAGAGCCTCTCTGAGATTGATCAGTCCATTCAGTTGCGTGAGAAGACCCAGAACCCAGCTTTGGATCTAAAAGATCAGCGTGATGAGCTGATCCGAGAGCTCTCTGAGCTGATTGATGTTCAGGTTCTGCCGAATGATGATGGCTCGACCACCTTGATGACAGCTGGTGGTGAGTTGTTAATGGACCATGGTTATACCGCGACATTTGGCCGTGGTGCGTTGGATACAACCACCGGTTACACCGCCATTACTGTTAACGGTAAGACAGGTGACTACACCGATAAGCTCTCCAGTGGTTCATTGAAGGCGCTGTTGGAGATTCGGGATGAGGTGGTTGGTGGAACCAGCGGTTACCTGACCAAGTTGGAGACCATCATTGATGAGCTGCGCTATCAGGTCAACAACATTACCAGCAACTCCTCCAGTATGTATTTGAATAAAGCCCAGACTGGTGTGTTTGATCTGGGTACAGATATGACCACGGCACTTAATGCGTTGGATCACACAACGGTTAACCCTCCTCCCCCAGATATGACGCGGGTGGTCGATGGTACGGTGACCTTGGCCTACGGTACGGATTCAGACAATCTGAGTTTTGCCACCGTCAATATTACCGCCACCATGACGCTGGATGAGGTTGTGGCTGCGTTGGATGGTTCAGATGCCATCAGCGCCTCAGTGGACAGCAATAACCAGTTGTCTGTTTCTGCGGCAAGTACCTACTACGCGGTCTCTTCAGACACCAGTAACATTATGGCTGCACTGGGTATTGGTGCCATGTTTGGTGGTACCGGTGCAGAAAATATGTCGGTTAACAGTGAAATGGTGGCGGATCAAACCACCGTGCCTGTGGGACGTATTCGTACCGACACCAGTGGTAATCCACAGTTTGATGATGCAGATAACGACGGGGTTTTGGCGCTGGGTGATCTGCGCAACACCGATGTGACTCTGTTTGGTGAGTCGCTCTCCATCTCTGCCCACTATGCTTCGACCATCAGCCATTTGGGTGCTGAGCAGGCCAGCAATGAGGAGCAGTTGGAAGCGACTACCGCAACGTATAATTTTATGCAGCAGGTACGAGCCTCTGTTTCCGGGGTCTCCCTGGAAGAAGAGTTGACCGACCTGATGCGTTTTCAGAGGGCCTTCCAGGCCTCCAGTAAAATGGTGGTGACCGCTGATGAGTTGTTGCAGTCGGTTATTGGCATGGTTGGATAAGCATCCATAGGGGGCAGTCGTGCTTAGAGTAACGCAATCCACGCTGTACAGTAACACGGTGACGCAGCTGCAAGATCAGTATCGCACCTTGAGCCAAGTACAGGAAAAATCGACCAGCGGTAAAGAGGTTAACCGTCCTTCGGATGATCCGACCGCAGCGTACCGGGATATGTTGTTTGGTACCCAGTTATCAGAAGTGGAGGCGCTGGTGCGTACCACTGATCTGGCTGCTGAGCGCATGGATATGGCTGAGACCAACCTGAATATCATGGAATCCAAAATGCTGGATGCCCAGCAGATGGTTTTGACTTTGGGTACAGCGGTGCAGTCTGGTCAGCCTTCGGTGTTTGAGGCGGCCTCCCGAGAGGCCCAAGCAATCTATGAAGATCTGCTCTCCAGTGTTAATGCAGAGCTTGATGGGGTGCCTCTGTTCAGTGGTGGCAAGACCACGGTGCCCTACAATGAGGGGACATTGACCGCAACCACGGTTAAGACCCGTATTGGTAATGAGGGGCAGCTCAGTGATGCAACAGCTCATACGGCATCACTAACCGGTACACCTTCGGATGTACCCAGCTCTGCTCGGATTATTTATCGTACAACCGATGATGCTGGTACAGCTCTTGCAACGCCTCAATATCAAGTGAATATTAACGGCGTGGACGGTACGGCCATTGACAGTACTGGTTTTCCCCAGACCTTAGATCTGGGTGACGGTATGCAATTGGAAATAGGCAGTGAGCCGGGTGATAAGGATGCGCTTTACTTTGAGGCTGTACCTGCTTATCAGGGCGGGGACTCCGATCGGGAAGTGCGTATCGCCACCGGACAGCGGTTGGATGGTAACGTGACCGGTCAAGAGATCATGAGCGGGACCGGAAACGGCCGAGGGGCGGACATTTTTGCCTCTGTGGCAGGATTGCGCGGGGCACTTTTGCGCAATGACTATGAAGAGATCAATGCTTGGCTGACGCCGGTGCAGGAGGGCAGGGCCCAAGTGCAGGACCTGCAGGCGATCACCGGCGTTCGCACCGTATTGATGGAGTCCGTTAATGACTCTCTGGAGTTGGATTCTGACTCCTTAAAGACGGTGAAAGCTGTGAATGTGGACGTGGATGCGTTTGATATCTACAGCCAGTTGCAACAGACCAGTCAAGCGATGCAGATGATGACGGCCAGTGAGCGTCAAATTCTTGATAACTCGCTGCTTGACTTTATCCGCTAAGCACCTTTGAAGAAGTGGTGGAGAAACGAGATGGAAATTCAGGGAACACGCTTCGGTACGCTGGAGTTTGATGAGAAGGAGATCATTTACCTGAACGAAGGGCTGTTGGGCTTTCCGCTCTCTAAGCAGTTCCTGATGTTCCCTTATGGTGAAGACTCCTCCTTCTTTTGGCTGCAATCAGTCGACGAACCGGAGATCGCGTTTATCGTGATTAACCCGTTCGACTTCTTCTCCGACTTGGAGTTTGCGGTGGAGGATGATGATGCAGCCTCTCTGGCGCTGGCGCGCAGTGAGGATGTGGAAATTTTCACCCTGGTGACCATTCCTGAGGGGCGACCCGAAGAGATGCGCACCAACTTGGCTGGCCCGGTGGTTGTGAATGTCGTAAACCGTCGTGGTAAGCAGATTCTGTGTAAAGACTATTCGCCGCGTCAGCCGCTGATTCCTGACTCAATGCGTTCCCAGCTCAAAGAGCAAGCGCGTTCAGGTAAAGCCGGTCAAGTCGCAGGCGGTCGTTAAGTTTCGATGGATCGAGGGGACAAACCATGGCCAACACGTTGATTACGCCATGTCTTTCGTCGATGCGTATGTTGCCCTCGGCGGCATTCGGAGGAAAACCATGAGACATTAGGTTTTTCTCACGGGGTAGGGTTGGCCCGGCATATTGAGCAACCCAGGGAACCACGGAAGGGCACAAGACGGAACGTTTGTCCCAATAGGATTTTGAGAGGGTAGAATCATGGCTTTGTATATCAATACCAACGTTGCTTCGCTGAATGCTCAGCGTAACTTGTCCAACTCCACCGGGAAGTTGGGCACCACGTTCTCGCGCTTGGCATCTGGTCTGCGCATCAACTCCGCTAAGGATGATGCTGCTGGTCTGGCCATTACACAGCGTATGACCGCACAGATTCGTGGTTTGAATCAGGCGATCCGCAACGCCAATGACGGTATTTCTGTTTCACAGGTTGCAGAAGGTGCGCTGGATGAAACCGCCAATGCACTGCAGCGTATTCGTGAACTGGCTGTTCAGTCCGCCAACGCAATCTACAACGGTAGTGACCGTCTGAACCTGGATAAAGAAGTTGACCAGATGTTGGCTGAGGTTCAGCGAATCTCACAGGATACTGAGTTCAACAAGCTGAATGTTCTGAATGGTAGCTATACCGGCCAGGCTATTCAGGTGGGTGCTTTTGCCAGTCAGACCATTACCATCAGTATCGCGGGTGCATCCTTGTCACATCTGGGGATTACCAACCTGACCATTAGTACCGCAGCTGGTGCAACCGCTGCTCTGGGTCTGGTGGATAATGCGCTAGATAGTATTGCCGATATCCGTGCTGACCTGGGTGCTATCCAGAACCGTTTCTCCGCTGTGACAGCCAACCTGTCTAACATCGTTGAGAACATGTCCGCTTCACGTTCGCGTATTCAGGATGCTGATATCGCAGCTGAAACGGCTACTTTGACCAAGAACGCCATTCTGCAGCAGGCTGGTACCGCCGTGTTGGCCCAGGCCAATCAGCAGCCCCAGTTGGCCTTGCAGCTTCTCGGCTAAGGTTTGGGGGTCACACCCAAACCGACAAGCTGACGGCGTATTGACGCTGGAAAAGGAGGTGGCATGATGCAGATTTCAGCCATTTCACAACAGCTTTACCTCGGTTCCGCTCAGTTTGGGCGTCGAGGTACCCAAGCAGCCCCTCATCCTGGTATACCTTCGGGTCGTGCCGATGTGGAAAGGTCTCAAGAGGTGGCAAAATCTGCCGACCTCGGTGAGAGTGCTCAGGCGCTTTGGGAGGAAAATGTAAAAAAACTGGAAAAGGTGCTTTCAGCATTTACCTCTTTGCGGTTTTCTGTCGATAAGGATACTGAGGAACTGGTTGTCCGCGTTGTAAACCGGCAAACCAACGAAGTGGTCAGGCAGATTCCTAGTGAAGAGATTGTATCGCTGAATAAACGGTTGCAAAGCGCCCAGGGCATTCTGTTGGATGCCAATGCTTAGCACCGTCACTACGCAGCCTCTTGGCAGGCGTAGATAATGATAAGGGAGTGAATCATGGCAACCGGAAGCATTACATTTGGGGGATTGGCCAGTGGCCTGCCTGCCGACATCGTCGATCAGATGATGCAGGCGGAGAATGCGCGCCTGACAAAAATGACGCAGGAGCGCTCCAGTGTTAGTTCCTCCAAGAGTACCTATAGCTCATTAGAGTCGCAGCTGCTTTCATTGAAGAGCAAAGCTGAGGATATGCAGGATGCGGACTTTTTCCGCCCGCATACCGCGACCAGTAGTGATGAAGATGTCTCGACCGTAACTGCGGATAGTGATGCCCAAGAGGGTAACCACGCTGTTACGGTCACCCAATTGGCAACCTATGACACATTTGTTTCCCCTGGTGTTGTGACGGATACATCGGCTGGTTTAACCGCCGATACCACCTTCACCTTTGATTATAATGGGGACACCTACAACGTCAGCCTCTCTTCAGGCGATACCTTGGCGGATATTGCTGATGCCATTACCAATGAAGAGTATACCAATGAGGATGATGGTGAAGGGGTGACCGCAAGTGTGCTCTATGATGGTACCAACTACCGTCTATTGCTCAATGCCAAGGATAGTGGTCAAAACAGTGGAGCCGCTCGGATTGACCTGACCTCTGCGGGCAATATGGTTTTTGACAGTGGTGATACCATCCTTGGAGGGGAAACAGCTGCAGATGATGACACCGGATGGTGGAACTCAGTCGCGGCTCAGGATGCCAGTTTGACGGTTGATAACATTGCGGTGACGTCGACCTCCAATGTGGTGGATAACGTACTGAGTGGTATTGAGCTCACGCTAAAAGATACCGGTACCTTTACGGTGACCGTGGCCAATGATGAAGAGACCCTAAAAACCAATGTCCAGACATTTGTGGACAGCTTTAACGGGGTTATCTCCTTTATCAATAATAATAAGTCCCAGTTTAGTGGTGACTCATTGGCGCGAAACACCATTGGTATGCTGCGGGATGAGATCAACACCGCAACCCACGATAGTGATAGCCCTTTTGATGAGTTGTCGACCTATTCGACACTCTCTTCTATCGGTATTAAGACGGACTCATCAACGGGTCTGCTCTCCATTGATTCCTCTGATTTTTCGGATGCAATGGACCTGGGTTATAACAAGATCGCTGAAATTTTCACCTCAAAGCCCTCTTCTGCGGATGAGTCGGATTTTGAGACAGCCGGTGCGAGTGAGGGTCTCTCCCACCGCATTGAAGATCTGGTCTACTCCTTGACCACCGATACCGATAACCCCTATGACGCTAAGAGTGACAGCCTGCAAGCCCGTTTGGACAGCATGGCGAACTCTATTGAGCGGGAGGAGTATCGGTTAGAGAAGGTTCGGGATCGTTTAAGTAAGCAGTTTGCCAGTCTGGAACAGCTGATGTCCCAGATGCAGGCAACCCAGTCATCGCTGACTTCAGCTCTGTCTGGGCTATAAATACCACCTAAGGATAAGATGGTATCGGGCTTGGTCTAAGTGAAAAAGATAGGGCAAGTCTGAAAATAGCATTAAACCGAACTAGGGAAAGGTTCGATATATCATGGAAGCGATACAGGTTAAGCAGGAGCCGGTTGCACAACCGTCTCAGGAACAGCTGGGTCTTCTCATTGAACTGTATGAGGGTGCTATCAGCTTTCTAGAGCAGGCGATTGAGGCTAACCAGAATGGGGATACCGAAGAGTTTCGGCATAAAGTTGCGAAATCTCGCCGGATCATCCAGGAGTTCCAGCGCACATTGAATCCTCAACATGGAGGGGATGTGCCCAATCAGCTTAATGATCTGTATCAGTTCATGGTCGATACCTTGAATGAGGCGGACCTCACCGGTGAAACCGCCCCGGTGAAGCAAGTAATGGGTCACTTGGCAACCTTGCTGGATGGTTGGCGGGGTGTGGTACCCATGCTGTAAAGGTCCCTTAAGGGCAATGTTTGTCCCTACACCGGTCGTACTGGCAGGCGGTCGGCTGAGATAATTGTGCCCCATTGGGCGGTTAGGTAGAGTGAGATCACTATGTCATACGGTCTTCGCAGCTATAAGAGTTCCCGAGCCAACACCGCATCGCGGGAGGATCTTCTAATCCTGCTCTATGAGGGAGCCATCCGCTTCCTGGAAAAATCAATCCAGGCGAGCAGTATCTCCGAGCATAAGATGATGTTGCAGCGGGCAATGGCCATCATCAGTGAGCTTCAGAACACCCTGGACTTTGAAAAGGGTGGTGATCTGGCCATGCAGTTGTTCGATCTGTACAACTACATGTTGGATCGACTGACTAAAGCGAACATTAATCGGGATAAGGACGCCATTGCAGAGGTTATTGAACATCTCAATGTTCTGCTGGATGGTTGGCGTCAAGCCGTGGATCAGGTCAAGCGCCAGGGGGGGATCTCTGCTCTGGTGGCCAATGGTGGTACGGCAACCTCCGACCCGGTTGATACGGTTAGTGCCAGAAAGCCGGCGGCGCCACGCCCCCAGCAAAAGGCACCACGTCCTCGTCTCTCCCGTCCTCAGGTGCTGTAGTAACAGCGCAGGTGTATGGTGGTGACTTTTAAATAGGATAGGGGTTCGATATGGAAAACCATATCAAAGAGCTGAAACGTATCCTGGATGCCTTGGAATCTCCCGGTGAGATTGATTCTGAGACGATCCATGCGTTGGAGCTACAGATGAAGCAGGTGGAAGCGGCCATTGTTGAAGCGGCCAAACTACCCTGGCCAGAAGCCCAACGTAAAAAGTGGGGGGATCGGTTACAGGAGCAGGTTAAGCGTATGCCTGCTATACAAGCCCGTTTGCTGGTTGAGCGTGGCCGTATTTCCAAACAGATGATGAATGAAAACCGCCGTGTGCAACGGATGCATGAATCACGAAGTAATGTGGCAGTACATAATAGGGTAATTGGCCGAACAGCCTGATAGCAAACCTATTTATGGTGTGATCTCACGAAAGGCCCCTTCAATTTTGGAGGGGCCTTTTGTTATGGGTCTGGTTATTAAACCTTGGTTGCTCTCCCTTAACAGGGGTAAGGCATTCAGATCCACAACCTCGCTGGTCCTACGCTTGGTCGGCGACTGGTATACCCCCCAATATCTCCCTCTGTTCTTTGCTCATCCAGGGTTCATCCCAAACAGTACGACATCTCTAAAGCACGCTGAGTTATGAAATAATAAGATAAGTTTATTATATTATGAATTAAGAACATGGTTGTTGTGATGTGTCTGTAGTATGTGCATGAAAATAACCTGTAGACCAATAAAGTGTTTGAGGTTTTAGGTTGGGTTAAGCATGATAATAAAAGTATTTGATGGATGATTAAAAAGTATGGGTTCCCTGATCCTATGAAAATCTGTGCAATGGAAGTGATCTCTTATGCACCAAAAACAAGGTTTTCTTACCCGTTATGCCATCGTTAAGTTGGTTCATTCCCTGTTTGTGAGTGCGGCCATTGGTGGGGTGTTGTTCTATGGTGCCAACCAAATATATACCCCAGAAGCCTTCCTTGTTAGGTATTGGGAGATAGACCCAACCTTATTTGAGTTTTGTCGCTACACCGCTTTTTTGTTGGGGACAACGCTGTTTGGGGTGTTGGTTGGGCATACACTGGCGACAACATTTAAACCGCTCTTCTTCCATACCTTTAATAACTACCAAGCTGGTTTAAACCTGCGTTTGGTGCATTTTCGTCGTCAGCAAAAATGGCCAGGGCGGCGCTTATTGGAGAGTCTTCGCTACACCAAGCTGGCTGATATCCGCCGTGAGTTTTTAACACTGGGTCTGGATGGTCAGGTTCCCATACCCCGACCTGAAGATGTGGATCTCATTGAGCGTATTACGGCTGTCTTGGGTTCCTTGGAGGATGAACTGGAGCAGCAGGATGAGAAGGAGCTCCAGCAAATTGTGCATGAGATGCGTTCTTTGGTGTACCGGTTTGCACACTCTTATAACTACCGTCAGTTACTGGATCTGACCTATACCCTAGGGGTACCGGCTCTGGTCTTGTGGTTTATCCCACCCTTGATGATGGGTCCTTTGCACACCCTTTTTCCGAACCTGGGTTCTTTGGAGCCTGCGCAGATGATTTTGCGCAGTTCCCTGCTGCTGTTGCTCTCGCCAACCATTATCTATGTCACGGGGAAAGTCCTCTATCTCCTGACTTGGAACCTGGGTAAACGATCAGAGACTCAGGTGGATGATATCTTATGGATTTTATTCTCCTGGGGTGTGGCTGGTTTGGTGGGGTTGGTGATGGTCTCCCTCACTTTTTCCATGGAGGCATGGCCACTCCCTTTTCAAGAGTTTTGGAATACTGTGGTGGTGTTGGTGGCGCCAACCAAGCTGTGTGATGACACCTTGATGGGGACTTTTTTACCCCACGATCTGAGCAACATGCAGCTGTTTGGTCTACGGGCATTTGTGGTGCTATGGGTCTCTGGCATGCTGATTCAGATGTTGCACTCTTTCTGTGTAAAGGTTTTTCGGCAGATTGCAGCACGCACGCAGCAGAAGCAGGATGATATGGCGGTGGAGATTATCCGTATCTTCGGTACCTTCATTTTGGGGGCCATGGGGTTTGGTTGGCTGTTGTTGGTCTTTTTCGCCCAGTTTGGTGAGGTGGTTACTGCCATATCATTGGGGGATGGTTCTAACGCCCTGATGCCCTATGCCATTTTGGTTGCTGTGACTGGGGCTATCCTGGGGGTGGGTTCTAAAGATCTGTTGGAAAACTTTTTTGCTGGTATCTCTCTACAGATCGATAAACCCTTTGAGAAAGGGGAGCGCATTGTCTTGGAGAATGGGGAGGTGTGTGAAGTGCGTACGGTCGGTATGCGCAGCACCCACTTCTACAACATTACCGAAAACTCCGATCTCTTTATTCCCAACACTGAGCTTTCCCGCCAAACCGTTACCAACCTCTCCCGGCCAGATCGACAGTTCCGGCGCAGCATTAGCTATTTCATTCGTGATGATAAACCAGAGTCCCTTTTGTTGGCAGAGTCCCTAATGATTTTGGCGGCTTTTTCGGTGGAAGGGGTGGATATTCCCACCATTGTTGATCAAGAGACAGAAAAGTCTCAGTTCCATAAAAACCGTAAGGGGATTGTGCCGGAGTTTCAAACCTTACAGGCGCGTTTTGATGAGATCACCAATGCCCGCATTAAATTTCAGGGGCAGTTGCGTTCGGTAAATGAAATTGTTGCCACCACCAGCTATCGCATTTCCAACAATGTACAGATCCTCAACAAAAAAAAGCGCGAACGGCGTTGGGACTCTAATACCGGCCGGCCCAAGCTGAACTTTCTGTCATCCCAAGAGCGGGTAGAGCTCGCCCAAACGGATGCAGGCAAGCTACGTGTTGCACAGGACCAGCAGTTACGAGAAGAGATCCTGAAAGAGGCGGATATGGCCCGTGAGACTGGGCACAATTTTTATCGGCTGGCCATGTGCTTTTACACACTCAGTGCCTCATACCCAGCGATTCGCCCTGATTTGGAGCATCTTCACCTAGAGATTTTACGTGCCCCTTCCACCCGCTCCAAACAGGTGCTTACTGAGGATGGCCAGAGTATTTGGGAGGTCGAATTACTGGCCTATGCTCAGCTTACAGAACAGTCCGATGAAATCATCCACCATCTCAACACCTTGATCCAACAACTGCTTACTGCATTTGAACTTTCACCCACAGGGCCTGGTGGAGGTGTGGATGCCTATCCAACCTTTCAGGCTGGGCTGGATATGAGAAAAGAGGGGGAGAACAATGTCTGATCAAACGTTGCTTCAGCCTGATGCAGAGCACCAACTTCAAGATGATGAGGGTCTGGACCGTGCGCCCCCAGATCAGGCTGTAGGGGATGGCGAGAGCTCAACGCAAGGGATGGAGAGCCATGATGTGGAGGTTGGTGAGGAGCTTAGTCACTTAGCAGGTAGTCATGAGGAAGTGCCCCAAGCGGATTTAGGATCACAGCAGTCTGTTGAGGGTGGAACACCACCAAGCTCACCACAGGGTGAACCTCATCAGGATGAAGAGACTTTCCAGCCGGAGCAGCCTGTTGAGGGTGGAACACCACCAAGCTCAGCCCCAGATGAGGACCAGGTCGGGGGGAGCGGACAGGTATCTGGTAAGCCCATGCTGACAGATAGGCAGCGATGGTTTGAAATTTTTAAATACTATGCCCTGTGCTTGGGCGGCATTGGGGTTATTCATCAGATAGTCCGTTGGTCGATCCATCTGTTTTCCGGAAAGAGTTTAGAGGGTAAAGAACGTACGGCAGCAGCTGAAACGGTCGAGAAAAGTGGGACTGTAGCTGAGGCCCCAATGGTGGATACAGGTCAAGATGCTGTGTTGAGTGATGGGGGAGGGGTGGTCTCCCCAGGCACTTGGTTGGATCAGAGTATGACCTTTTTTCAGCAGGACCTTATTTTCTTATGCATGCTCACACTGCTCTACCTGATGATGCGAAAAAAGCTGATCGAGATCCGCCGTCTCTATGCATTAGCAGGGGTACCCTTTGTGGAAACCCCCATGTTTTTAATCGCCTCTTTTGGTACGGCCGCGATTGTGCTGGCTCAAATCTCTGAAAACATTACACCACTGAGAGAGATACTCAGTTTTATTCCCCAGCTTAATGATCATGTCCTTGGATTTTTCTATGTTTTTGCCGCCGTGCAAATTTTTCATTTTGTGGATTTTTTCCGCATTGACGGCACCATTTCCCGGTTGATGCGCCAGGAGGGGCTGGTCTCCTCCATTACGTTTACGGGTCGGTGGATCTCCTTTCAGCAGGAGTTGGGGTTGGATCCTCGTGAGGATAAGCGCCCAAATATACAAGTAGATGGCGCTATGGATACACAGGAGATGACACCAGAGACACGTCGGCAGGTTTGCCTGGACCGGCGTAAGGAGATGAAAGAGAAAAATGCCATTAAAGATGTGGTCTCAGAGTGGCCGCGCTCCCGTTTTCGACCTCTTGAGCATGATCAAATCTTGGATCGAGGGATTCCGCTGTTCATGCGTGCAGAACTGCTGACAAAAATGGGGGAGAACCTCAGCTATTTTGAGGAGAGTATCCAGCCACTACGGTCTGTATTTGGAAATATTGCCAATTTGTACCATCCAGATTATCTGCCCCACCTGTCCCATCTCTATCTAAAAATTTCCCAGATGCGTGGGCTCAATGTACCACCCCGGCGTATCCAATTGCTTAACCGTACCTGGAGCAAACGGGGCTTGGTGTCTGAATATGTTCTGGTTCACAACATCTCCGAGCTACGGTCCGATTATCTGGAAGGGCAGGATTGGGATAAATATCTCCATGATTTGGCGGTTCATCTCTCTTTGCCCTCCTTTGCTCATAAGCCAGGAGAGGAAACAAGCCTGGAACAAGTTGATCGTTTTGTGAAAGAGCTGAAAAACCTGGACTACCAACCTAAATGGCGGCAGCGATCCTTGAAAAAGCGCGCTTTGGTGACCGTAGCACCCGATGGTGGGTTGCTGGAAATTGCGATTGAAGAAGAGCGTCAGATCAATATTTAGTCTCCTCAAGCATCAGAAATTGGGTGTTTGTGAGGGTTGGAAACGACCAAGGAAAAAACCTGCGTAAAGGGAAGATGTCATGTTTGAGATAACGGAGATCGGAAGAGGCTCTCTTGCCATCGTACTGTTGACTCTACTGTGGTGGCCTATGACATGGTTTGGTTGGTGGTGGTGCCTTCGTCGTGGTCCCAAGTGGCAGCGTTTTGCAGAAATTCCCCACATTACTCAGTACCCCGTTCTCTACTTTTTGATCGCCTGTTCTCTACATTTTCTTGGTCTTGATGTGGTGCAGTTTGAGCAGGTACACCCCTTTGTGGTGAGCTTGATCCAGGTACTGCTTTGGCCTTTGAGAATTCTCATTGGCTGGTTGGCTTGGCAGGCGTTTAGTCCAGTGATTGATCTGTTCTTTGTAGAGTTTACTGAGCGTAGCTACAACAGCTATGGGCGGCATCGAGAACGTAATATCTCTTTGGTCTTGATGTATCTGGCCAAGCCTTTGTTAATCATCATCATCATCGGTGTGTTGTTTCTGCTATCGGGTATGGATTTGGCGGGTTACCTCGTGACCTTTGGTGGTATGTCGGTTGCCGTTGCCTTTGCCTTACAGTCTGTCTTAACCAATATCTTTGCGGGCTTATCCCTGGCTTTGGATACACCCTTTAGTCAAAACGACTTGATTAAGGTCGGGCAGGGCAAGCAGATCTATCAGGTAATCAAACGTGGGTTACGGATTACGGTCGCCAAAGATATTGCCAGCCATGAGACGGTCTATCTCCCCAATCGATCAATGACCGAAGAGGTTTTGGTTGATATTACAAGGCCCACCGATGATCTGCGCTCGGTCATTGATCTGCGGGTTCGTTATGACTCCAATTTACGGGTGGTTCGGTCTGTTTTGACAGATATTGCTCATGGCCACCCGCATGTTATTGGTGACCTGAAGAAAAAGCAAAAAGCCATACACAACAAAGTTTTCCGCCTATATATACGGCAGGTTTTTGAAGAGTGTACTTGGCACTTTATTGAGTTGGCGCGGCTTCGTCAGGAGAGTTTGCTCAATCATGAGATCCAGAGCTTTATTCGTAAGGTAGAGAACTGGAGTGAGTTTGTGGATCAGGCTGAGCAGGATGGTTTTGATGCAGAAGAGAAAAAGTGGATGGATCAGATTGCTGAGGAGTTGCAGGCAGAGACGCTGCATATCGCCAATATGACCACCCAATGGCAAATTCTGTTCCGTAACTGCCAAGCCAAAGGGGCCAATATTCCAAAGTTTATCCATAACCAGCCCGAGCAAACTGGTTGGAAGCCAGACCCCAAGGTTGTGGATGCTATGATCTGTTCTCTGGATCTAAAAGCGTGGGATGGTGAAGAGGTACCAGGGAAGTGTTCTGATGAGACCATTCAGTTTTTGTTGAATAAAAATCAAGGTGCGACCAGCAAAGAGACGGAGCAGAAACGATCCAAACATATTCGTGAAAAGCTAGAGTGGTTGGCTTTGTTGCTTGATGAACTCTCGTTGACGATCTCTGACCTGTTCTCAGGGGTAATGGGTGATTCTGAAAATTGGGGCAATGATGAGATTTTCAGTGTCAAATTTTACCCCGTTTCTCTAACCGATAAACGGCGAGAGAAAATTATTGGTAAAGGGCATGGTCAGGAACAGACAGAGGGGAGTGTGGAAAATCCCATGCGTGGTTTTACCCGCACCTGTACATATTCACGGGGGGCCAAGTTAACGAAAAAGCGGATGCATTGGTTTTTTGAGTTTAAGGATATGAGTAAAACCTACCAAGCGGTGCATTATGCCTTTGCCGTCGCGCACCGCCTCTCCAAGATTGTGGCAATACCTCCAGAGACCATTGAAAACAAGGAGGAGTATGAAACCGCCAGTGATGCCGTTGAGACCATTTTGGAACGTTACTCCCAGTTAGGGGAGGCCTATGGGGAGCTGTTGCAGGATCTGGCTGAGCATATGGTTAAAGAAGAGAGGTTGGCCAGACCTTTTATCCGTGAGGCACAGAAAGAAGAGTTCCATAACTGCTTTACCCAGAGCCCAAACGAGCATGGGTTTAACATTCTACTGTGCCGTAACCGGGAGGAGGACCTGTTTATTAGTCAGCGCGCCAGTGAACATGTGCTCAACCACCCCCTTAATGAAGCCTACTGTGGGCGGTTATTGGATGATGATGAAAAACGGGATCTAACCGCCATTTTCCAGGTGTGGGGGGATAAGGTCTTTACCCTGATGAATAAAACCAAACATATCCATGATGCCTTGAAAAAAGCCCGTTCAAGTACCATCGATACCCGTCTTCGGGAGTTGGCAACCTGGATGCGTGAAGGGTTTAAGGATCCACACCCCGCCTGGAAATATCCCCTAGCCCCCGTTGAAGGCTTTGGGGAAAACGGGATTGAGATGACCATGAAATTCTATGTGGATAATGTGCGTATGGAGCGCTATCTACGCCCCTATAATACCTATACCCAGATCCGCCTACGCATTGCTGAGCGGCTCTCCAATGCCAATATCATCATGCCGTTGCCTCAACGGGATCTCTATCTCAAAAGTATGCCCCAGGGGGGAGAGCAAAACACCGAACCGCAGAATGAAACAAAAAAGGGGGCAGACGCGTACTTAGAGGATAGTCCATCATAACGTGGTGCCTATACAAGGCGGGTGACCTTCTGGAACGTCTCTCCAGGGCAGCCAGGGGCTGTCGTTGTATTTGATCAGGCTGGACGCATGATGGCCACTTTGGGAAAAGGCAGAACCTCAAGGGAGATACTGGGGGGGAATTAATCCAATGTGTGTTTTTTTAGCCGGTAGAGCAGGGTATCACGGGTTAAACCAAGTAGCCGTGCAGCCTTGGATTTATTGCCTGTTGAACGTTCAAGGGCTTGTTTAATCAAGCCGCGTTCAACCGCAGCCAGATCCACCCCTTGGGTGGGAAGATCAAAGGGAGCCCCCTTGGCTGGAATCTCTTCTCCATCTTTAAGTTCAGGGGGGAGCTCAGCGAGATCGACCTCTTCCCCACCATGGTAGATCACCATACGGGTGCAGAAGTTGAGCAGCTCCCGTATGTTTCCTGGCCAACGGTGGTGCTGAATCTGCTGCATGGCCTTGGGGGTAAAACGGGGCGGGGTCCGCTCAAAACGGGCCGCAGCTTCCACCAAAAAATGGTCCATCAACAAGGGAATATCCCGAGGACGGTTTCTTAGGGGGGGAAGGGTTAAAGGGGCAATATTGAGACGGTAGAAAAGATCTTCACGAAAGCGACCATCTTTAACCCGCTGGGCCAAATCCACATTGGTTGCGGCGACAATACGGGTATCAACTTGTACAGGTTGCGCCTGTCCCACCACTTGGCACTCCCGATTTTCCAACAGACGCAACAGTTTGGCTTGTAACGGTAAGGTGAGCTCCCCAACCTCATCAAGGAACAGGGTGCCGCCAGAGGCTGCACGTACCCGCCCTTGGTGGGCCTCTGTAGCGCCGGTAAAGGCACCCCGGACATGACCAAAAAGCTCAGATTCCGCCAAGTTGTCTTGGAGGGCCGCACAGTTAACAGGGACCCATGGGCCAGTATTCCTTCGGCTCTCTGCATGAACAAGGTGACCAATGCGCTCCTTACCCGTACCGCTTTCACCGGTAATGAGCACGGTCACATCGGTTTGGGCCACAAGGGTTGCAGCGCGCATGACCGATTCCATCTCCGGGGTACGGGTCAGGATCTCTTGTTGGGCATCATGGGGGGTCATGGGCCTGTACATCACTCCGTTTGCAAAATTCCGTTAGTTTAAAGTCCATTCTCCCTGACCTGGGTTCCTGAAACAATGTTTTTAACCGGTTTGACCCTGTAGAAGTGGGTGGTATCCCCTGTTAAGTGTGGGATATGGCGTTATTCTTTGGTTGGGGTTTTTGCTAAGTGTTTGTAAGTAAAGAAAAACAGACATGGCATTGCAGTTGCCTTAAGGGGGTGGGACCCAACACCTGTCAGTAGGTAGCCAGGAACAGGTGGATATGGGCACGGTGTGGGTAAGCACGTTGGTTGTCCTAAACCCGTGAAAACCCAAGGCCCGCACCGTTTCCAGCCCGCAGAGGGGGACCCCTTTCCCTCTGCGGGTTTTTTCTGTTGCGCACTTTCCTGGGGGCTCAACCTCTTCCATGCAGATCTATCGGGTTTTTCACACGAATTTTTTACTCAAACTCGGCCGCTTCGACCTGTTGAAAAGCCACACTGATATGGCGACCAACCATCTCTTTAAAATCCGCCCAGTTGTGAAAAGCGGATAACGCTTTAACCACCACAGGTTTCATGGCATGGGGTGTATCTAACTCACCCTCTTCATAAAGGTCTTTCACGCGGTTATAGAGTGTATCCAGGTACATGCGATAGGTGGAGATCACCTCAGCTCCCCCGGTTGGGCCATGACCTGGTATCACCACAGCCAGTGGTTTTTCCAGCGCCCGGTCACACGCGGCGATGTTACCCATGTAGGTGCCATCATCCAAACGTCCAAAGCGTTTTGAGGTCATATTATCACCAGTTATGATCAGCTGCTGTTGGGGCAGATAGATCATAATATCGGTGCCACTATGTGCTTTGGCTGGTGCTAGGATCTCCAGTGTTAAACCACCAATATGGAGTGTGGCATCATCTTCAATCGCTTGGGTGGGAATAATCGCTTCTGTACCTTGGGTAAAGCCCTCGGTGGCTTTAGCCATATAGGTTAGCCAGCGGTCAGCTTGGCTGGCACGGGCTTCTTCAATCATTGCGGGATGGGCCAGAATTTTGACCTCCGGGTAGGCTTCTGCAATACCGTGGTTGCCTAACCAGTGATCCCCATGGACATGGGTATTCAAAACATGGGTGATGGGTTTAGAGGTGATGGTGCGGATCTGGTCCAACACCATGCGCCCAGCCTGAAGACTGGAACCGGGGTCAACCACCACCACACCGGTTTCGGTGATGATAAAGGCTGGGTTATTCATAAAGCCCTGGTTGGCGACGGAAGGAATACCCAAGGGGCCATGAATGACATAGACACCATCTGCCACCTGTTCTGGGGGGTAGGCTCGAACTTTTTCCATAGCCTGGGCAGAAAAGAGGGTAAGAAAAGGGAGCAATACAAGCAGTAAGGTGCGCATAGGGTCTCACAGACGGGTAGCGAGTGTGGATGAAGAGGGAAAGCTTTCCCAGGATGCGTAGTTTAAACCCTCGTGGATGGGTTGCCTATCCGGTGAAAGCCTGACATGGTAGCTTGGCGATGAGAGCAATAGGATCTCTGGCACATCCTGTGCTAACCTTTGAGTGATTGTTTTAAATTGGATTTCGTTCGCTTTGGGAGCCTTACCCACCATGAACCAGCGCAACCATTTTCGCCTTCATGATACCTCCATCCTTACCCATGTCCGGCGTTTGCTCTCCTCTAAACGGGCTGTTTCTCTCAAACGGGGAGAGGGGGGCGCACTGGAGGGGAAGTGGCAGCAGGTTACCCTGTGGGATATCAGTGCAGGTGGTTACTCCTTTGTATTTCCTGAGGATAGTCTTCGATCTGGGGATAAAATTGAGTCGCGTATCGCCCTGGCTGAGGTCGGGGATGTCTCCCCTATGCAGCTACGCTCTGTCATTGTTGGTGGACGTAGTCATGATAAGTTTGGTGCTCACCGCTACTTCTGTAAATTTGACAGTATGCGTCCCCATGAGGCAGAAACCCTAGCGCGGCATATCCAGAACCGCCAGCGGACACAGTTGCTGGAGGAGACCGAAAAAACCTGGGAAGAAGATGCCGAATGGGAAGCCCAGGCCAATGCGTGGGAAGAGCAGGACCTGCCTGAGGATCTGGATGATGATATGGTTCAGGTCACGGAAGATGATGAGGCGCCCAAGCGGAAAAAGAAAAAGAAGTTCCGTTTTGGCCAAGCCCTACCCACCGTGGCGGTAGAGAAGAAGGATGATGGCCCCAAAGCGCCCCCTCGTAAGGAGCGGGCTTTTGATCGGGTTGATGAGGTCATCCCATTTGTTTGGCGAAAAATTACACCAGAAGAGTATGCAGAGGCTGAAGAGCAGTTTAACGCTGGGCAGCCTTTGCCCCAGGCTTTTAAAACAGGCTACCAGCCCATTGATGTTAAACCGTTAAAACGGTGTTGGACGGTTATTCAGGTACAAAGCCCAGGAGCTGCGCTCAATCTGGAGAAACTGTGGGAACGGGTAGATAGTCTCTGTGCCCAGGTTTCGGCCAATAAAAAGGTTAATCTGTTTGTACCTTTGCGTGACCAGTTGGTTCAAACCACAAACTTGTTGGTTAACCATAATATGGTCAACGCTGGACAGACGGATACCCTGAGCCGTATTGAAAACATTTTGGCTGATGTGGTTTCGGACCATGGTCGTGCCACGGTGGAGAGCCGCAAACAGCGCCGGGAGTTGATCAAACGGGTACGGGATGATGTTCGTAACCTCAAACGTACCGGTACCAGTATGTCTGATGGTATCCCAGAGCTCTTTGAGCGTCTGACGGATGTGATTGATAAGATCAATATTTTTGGTTACGACCATGTGTTTGGTCATAGTCCTCAGGATCTTAATCTCAGTGGTGGTGGGATCGCTTTTGTTGAAGAGGCGGTTAAGTCCACAGGTCAGACCCTGCTCAAGCGTAAGGATAAAGGGGGAGATGGCAGCGAGATTATTCCCCTAAAACGTGGGGACCATGTGGTCGCACGGGTGGGGTTACATGCCGATCCATGGCGTTGGATCTTTGCCTATGGCACCGTAGTTATGGTCAAATCTCTCTCGCGTCGGGCCAGTGCCCATATGGACAAGCATGGTGGTATTCTCCCCCCTCGCCGCGTGGCCGTAGAGTTTACCCTGATTGATGAAGATGATGTACAAGCCCTGATTGCCGCCACCCACAGCAAACAGCTTGATGAGCGCCGTAAAGCGTATGCTGAGGATGATGAGGTGTGGTAAGCACCCGGTAGGGATCCCCCCAAAAAGGCTATCCAGCATTGGATAGCCTTTTTTTGTGGAATGTCAGATCAAGGTTTTCCGTAGCGGGTGATGGGGCGACTTCCGGTAATGCCTTTTAAAGAGACGGTTTCTGTCTCTCCACGATAGCCTGCTTTTTCAAATTGATCAGGTATGTCATGCAGGCTATGGATAACTTGGGTAATGCAGATCTCACCAGATTGGGCTAAGCCCTGTAACCGTGCGGCAATGTTGACTGTACGGCCGAAGTAATCCAACACCCCGCCGGCATTGACGGTTAAAGCTGGGCCTGTGTGAATACCAATTTTCAGCCCCAACTCTTCGGGGTGAATCTCCTGGGTATAACGCTGCATCAACGCCATCATTTCCAAGGCCGCTGCCACACTGTGTGCGGGTTCATGAAATGTAGCCATAATGGCATCCCCCATGGTTTTAACCACGGCTCCTCCATGGTTGTGTACAGCTTGTTTTAGGTAGCTAAAATGGTTACGGACCAGTCGGTAAGCCTCCAGATCACCGGTGCGCTCATACAGGTCGGTAGACCCTTTGAGGTCGGTGAACAGAACGGTTAAATGGCGAATTTTTAGTTTGAGATCGGGAATCAACTGGCCAATGTCGTACACCTCACGAAAGGTTTGATTGCTTAATAGCATAGAGGCGGTGAGGCGCTCTTCAAAAACGGGTTCGACACGGTTTTGAATAAAATCCTGCAGTTCATCAGGGTGGATCTGTATCAGCCGGATCCAGTTGGTGGACGCACTGCGGTTTAGCAGGGTCAAGGTTACCGTACCTGCAGGTACGGGTTCGGGGAGAGGGGAAAAGCCTTGATCATCCAGTTGTATGGAGAGTGTGTGGGGGGAGGTCGCCCCCTGTTGGGTAATCGATAGGGTGACCGAACTGTGGGTATCAAAACAGACCAACCGGTAGAGCTCACCGGGTGTGGCATCAAAGGTCAGTGTACCGCGCTCCCCTGGTTTTAGTAGGCGGTGCGCGTGGGTATTGCGCCCTTGATACGACTGAATATGGTCCCAAAGCTGAAAACCTGAGGAGGTGTAGTAGCGCAGATGTTCATCCAGGTTTTGATGGGGATTAAATGGGGTTTCCCCCTGGGCTGGGTGGGGGGAGAAGGTGACCTCAATGGTCTCATCCAGGGTAGTACTGGCATCCTGATCACAGAAGGCGCAGTAAAAATGCTCTTCGGGCAGTGCGTCGAGTTTTTCATGGTTACAGGTGATGGCACCACACAAGGGGCAAACGCTGTCCCAGCCAAATTCAAAAAGGCCAAAACGGACCCCATGGACAAACAGGTCGATACTACGCTCCACCGTCAGCCCTGTCTCACGGGCAAAGGCGACGGGGTTAAGCCTGGCACGTTGTACGGGTTCTAACTGTTGATAGGTTTGCAAGGCCTGCCGGGTCTGATCCTGGGTAAGATCACTGAGGGTGGCAGCCTGTTCAAACTTTTCCTGAAAGGAGGGGGGCATGGGTCATCTCCTGAATATAGGTCAATGCGCCCCTTCAGGTATGGTTTAAATCCATGAACAGGTCGATGAAAAATCAACACCAAGGCCAATCCATTTTCATGGGTGGTTGGATGTGACTGTGGTGCGCTTTCCTGTGCAATAGGTCGATGTGGTCATGGTATCGATGGTTATTGGGGCAGAGTATGTCTTTTATCCATACCATACGTGGGGTAGGTTGGGTGCTGAAGAGGGGGGATGAAAACCCTGATTGCTCAGGGTCTATGTCATTCATCTTGGCTTTGTCAGGTCCCAGGTTATGGCCCCATATTTCCCAGGTGTTTCACAATATAACGGCGTATTTCCCAAACAAATTTTGAGATAGTAAAGCTGATCTCTATGTATTCTAAGTAAGACCACAAAAAACTTAGAGGCGGCCCTACTTAACCTCGTATCTTAGTAGTACTTCATTATCAAGCACGACATTTGTCGACCAAATAAAGCTTGCTCCTGAACCGCTAAATTTTTTAATGAAATTCATATACGCCTTTTTATTGTTTACACCAATATCCTCTTCTGTATATAGCGTTGCTTGAGGCCAAGATGTTGGATCAAACTCTTTCCCCATCCAGTTGTTTGGGGTTTTCCAGTGCGCCGCATAAGCCTTTTGTCCATGATCCGTACCTTCAGTGGTACATGTTTCAGACAGGCGCCGTCCTTCAACCTCCTTTAGGCAAGTAAGATCATAAATGGGTGATGTATAGAATGTTTGTGCTTGCCAATGTGAACCCGTGACTGTCCCATCGCTAAAGCTAGCAATAAAACCACCATCACCAGCATGATAGTCCTTTCCACGGTTATTCTCTGTTCCTAGACCTAAGTGTTCTTCCCAGTCAATGACTTTGACAGCAATCGTATAAGGCTTCTTGACCTTAAACTTCACGATACTAGAATTAAATGGTGTAAACGGTACGGTATCTACGGCAACCAGGGAGCCATTGATATACAATTCAAAGTAATTATCTGCAAAAATATAACCCGTGATTTCTTCACCATCTGGATCGACAATAGCGACAGGTACTGAGGCTTCATCTACATTCGCGAGACTTTGGGGCGTGATATTTGCGCACTCTTCATATAAATCGACAGCCTTAGGCCCCGTGGTAAAGTTGTTTTTTGCAGGAACGGTCCAAATATTCCCTTCTGAATCTGTCATTTCACCCATGCCTGCCACTCGACGGCGTCCGTTTTTACACTCAAAAATATTCGACTTAACCGTTTGGGCATTGCCTTGTGTTATGCTTGCTGAGCCCCTGTAATCGCTGATGTGACTCATAGAGGGTGATGCGGAACACCCTGTAGCCAGTAAGATGACGGATGAAAGGGTGATGATATGATATTTTGTGGTGATCATTGATAAGCCAATATTTTCCAAGTCGCTCACCATGAGCTTCCCATTTGACCACCAACAGCCTCACAATCTACATCTGTGAGGGCTGGCAGCACCCTTTAGTCCGAGTCAGGGTTTAATAAGCCTCAAATGTGCTCCGATTGTAGGCTTATTCCCTAGTTTTGGACACACCTGCCCTGACATCCTTCTCATTCTCACACTGATTTCTTTCACCCAACGAGTGATCCACCAAGTACCGAATGAATACGAATAAATGGATTGAATGACATCAGATTTTCGCTTTTATCTGGGAAATCTGGGATGGTATGGTTTGGGCCTGTGAAAAGGATGATTTTTTTAATCGATCATTTTATCGCACAAGTTATTTTTTATTTCGGTTAGGTACTCTTAAATTTGAATTTGGCACGATTGGAAGAAAAAAGCCGGTTTTAGCCCTGTTTTTTTACTTTTTTTCCGCATAAAACACCGAGAGCATCCCCCGGTATTCATGTTAATATATAACGTGGAGGGGGGTGTAGATGAAACAACCTGCACCCAAACCGATTTTAGAAGACACATAGAAGGTGGATGATTCTGTTTTTACCCTTAGGATCGTGCCCCGCATACTCTGGATATCTATTAGGTGACCACACGTTGGTAAGGGTTGCTTCAGATACGAGGGTAAATGGCGTGGTCATGGATGGATCAAAGGATCTGTGTGGCCCTTTTGTTAACCCACACGGATAGTACCAGCAAGGTTTTGATGAACCATGGATAGATCATACAGACACTGCGGTGGCGTTTTTTTACGCTATTCTTTCATGGCTTTGGTGCTCATGTTGGGTATGGGCAGTGCGTGGGCACAAGAGAATCCTATACCGGACCTGCCGGAGCCCGTTGAGCCCTACCTGCAAGCTGCGGAGGGGGGAGATCTAAAAGCCCAGTACAAACTGGGGGAGATCTACATCCGTGGGCGAAAAACAGAACATGTCGAGAGTGCGGCCCAGTGGTATTTAAAGGCGGCTGAGAACGGACATGTTGAAGCCATGGCCAAATTGGGGGTCATGTACTATGCAGGTATGGGGGTTAGTGAAGATAATACCCTGGCCTTTAAATGGTTGCAGAAGGCCGCATTGAAGAACAGTGCCGATGCCCAATACCATCTCGGCTTTCTGTATGAAAAAGGAATTGGTACCACAGCCAGTACGTCCCGTGCTGTGAAGTGGTATGACTATGCGGAGGCCCAACGCCACCGTTTGGCCGGCAAACGTAAGGCCGCGCTGGTTAAGGATATGGATCCGGCTGAGGTGAAGTCGGTATTGGCTAAAAATGCCACGGTACGCCAACAGTTGGTGGCGACAGCCCAGCAACGGGCCAAGCAGCGTAGCAGCAAAGCCGTTAAAAAAGGCCCCGCCGAGGTACAAGCCCTCAACCAGTTGATGGCCCAGCTGAAAACCAACCCCGATGATGAGCAGACCTTGTCCAAGGCCGCCAAACTTAATACCAAGTTAGGGCGCCATGTACGGGCCGCTGCACTCTACCGGGATGCCGTTTTGGTAGCCTTGAAAGATAAAAAGCGTGTTGCTGCCCTCAAACGTATGGGGGGATACAACGCGGGGATTACCCAGGCACTTTCATCACTGCCACAATCCGCACAAAAAGCGATTAAAAAGGCTTCTCGCCTGCCCCGTGGGGTTAAGGCGAAGGCTATGACCTCCTGGTTGAAGCAGTATAAAAAAATTGAAACCACTCTGGGTGAGGGTAAAACAGCCCAAGCCAAGGCTCAGGCCCAAGGGTTGTTAAAGAATGCCAATAAGAAGTTTGGCAAAAAACATCTGATTACCCTGCGTAGCCAAGCATTACTGGCCCAAACACTGTTGCTGGCCGGTAAAGTGGAAAAAGCTCAGACACTGTATAAAGAGGCGGATACCATCGGTACGGAAGTTCTGGGTGCCGGACATCCAGAGGTACTCTCCTATCAGACGGTTTTGGCCGATGCTCTGGCAGCCAAAGGGTCATTTATTGAAGCGGCTAAGCAGTATGAACGCATTACCCTACGTGCTCAGCAGCAGATGGGTGATGGGCATCTGGCGGCGCTTAATCCTGCCCGTAGTCAGGCGACCATGCTCTCTAATGCTGGTCAGTATAATGAAGCTGTTGGGCTATTCCGCGCCCTATGTACCCGCTTTGATGCCAACTTTGGTGTACACCACCCTCAGAGCGCCCGTTGTAGTAACCAAATGGCCTTTACCCTATCTGAAAAGGGTGACCTAAAAGCGGCTGAGGCACAGTATCAACTGGCCCTTAAACATCAGGCTGCTGCTTCTGGCCTGGATAATCCAGAGTTGTTGAAAACCAGTATTGCCCTGGCTGATATCCAGCGCCGTATGGGTAACTACAAACTGGCTAAGTTGCGCCTGAACCCCATGATCAAGCTGACAGGGCGTAAGGCTTCTTTACGTATTGCCCACTTCCAGGCCAAAAACACCATGGCCCTGACCTTGCGGGATATGGGGGACTATCTGGAAGCGGAAAAATTATTGCGTGAAGTGGTGGCGTTTGAAGCCAAAACTTTGGGTGAGACCCACGCCAATACCATTGCATCACGTACCGAACTGGCTGGTTTAATGCGCCTGCAGAGCCGCTTGGCAGAAGCTGAAGTGCTCTATGATGAGGCGCTGGTTGCTTCACAGAAAGGGTTGGGTAAAACTCATCCCACGACCGTGGCCATTCTAAACAACCTGGGCTTGGTCTATGAGACCCAGGGCCTGTATGACCGGGCTGAGCCCTTGTTCCGTGAAGCGCTGGATACATCCCGCGCAACCTTGGGTGAGACCCACCCCACAACCCTGGCCGCCACCAACAGTTTGGCGTTGCTCTATGAAGTCCAGGGTAACTTTGAGAAGGCTGAGCCACTCTACGCCACGGCCATTACGGCCAACCGGAAGTCTTTGGGGGATGATCACGCAGATACCATCGCCTTCATCAATAACCTTGGCTATCTCTACATGAAGTCCGAGCGCTATGATGATGCAGCGGAACTGCTGACAGAGGTGACGGAGAGCTGGCGTAAAAGCCTGGGGGTACGTCACCAACGCACCCTTAAAAGTATCAATAACCTAGGCCGTGTCCGTACCGCTCAGAAAAAGTACAAAGAGGCAGAAAAGCTGCTCCAGGAAGCGTGGGATGGCCGACGTGAGGCCTTGGGTGAAACCCATGTGGATACCCAGCGTTCCATGTTGGATATGGGTGTGCTGATGCTTAAGACAGGGCGCTCTATCCCAGCTGAGAAGCTGCTGAAAAAGACCCTTAAGCTCAATGAAAAAACCTTGGGCCCTCAGCATCCTTATACCTTTGAAACCCTGGATGCGCTGGCGAGAATTTTGGAAACCAACTTCCAGCTGCCCCAAGCGTACGAGATCCGTTATACCGCCTTTCAGCGTCGTACCGAGTTTCTCAACCGTATGATGTGGGTAACCAGTGATAACGCCCGTGAAGGGTATGTACGTCTTCACCGTCCTGAACTCAACAGGTTCATGATGCTTCTGCCTCATGTTAACAAGCAGTTGGCAGGACGTGGTGTGATGGAGGTGGGGCTGCAGCGTAAAGGCATGCTCTTTAAAATCACCTCAGAGATCCACCAGATTGCCCGTTTGTCGGATGATCCTGCTCTAAGATCTATTGCTGATGAGCTGAAAGCCGGTCGTAAAAAACTGGCAGCCAAGACCTTGTCGGGTCCCGCAGAAGATCAAACACCTGAGCAGCATCTACATACCATGAATGCGTTGGAAGAGCGCATCAGTACGCTGGATGGTGAGTTGGGTCGGGCCAGTCTTAAGTTTAAGCAAAACAAGCGCGCCATTAGTCTGAAAGATCTGGAAAAAGCTCTTCCAGAGGGTGCCGCAATGGTGGATTTTGTGGCGTATAAGGACCATAAAGATGTCTCCCGCCTATTGGCTGGTGTGATGGTCAAGGAGGATGGCAACGTTCAGTATGAGCTGGTGAAGTACGAGCCCACCATGAAGGAGTTGGAAAAGCAGGTCATCAATTTGCGTGGCAGCATCCAGGATGAAGATATGGATGAAGATGACTTGCTGGATCTGAGCATGGAGATCTACGACATGGTGTGGGGGCCGGTATCTGAACTACTGGCTGAGAAAGAGACCGTTTATGTCGTGCCTGACGGTATCCTCAATATCCTGCCATTTGTCGCCATGGTTGACTCTGAAGAAGAGATCTATCTGTTGGAGAAGGCAGATCTGCACATGCTGACCTCCAGCCGGGATCTTATGCCCTCACTGCTGGCCGCTGCTAAAGGTCCTCAGTTGACGCTGGCAGGCCCCAACTATGATACCGAAGAGGTAACCGGCACCCAGGTGCTGGCTGCGGTTAGAGGTCGCCGTAGTGCCAACCGTGCCGCTGTTATGGTGAGTAAAGAGGAGGCGAAGGGGGGCACCCGTGCAACCCGTGCAGCAACCATGCGTGCGGGTTTACGTGCACTCTCACGGGGTATGCGGGGGCTGCGCTTTGATCCTCTGCCCGGTGCTGAAAAAGAGGGTCAGTTGATCACCAATACCATCGCGACAGAGGGTGGTAAGTCCAATCTTAAGTTACAAAATGAAGCTCAAGAAGAGGTGGTTAAGGATATTGAAGTGCCACCCAATGTCTTGCACATTGCGACCCACGGGTTCTTCCTTAAGGCAGATGAAGGGTTGCGTAAGCGGCTGAAGAGCATGGCCCGGAGTGTGGAGCTCAATACCACACCTCCTCCAGGGGATAACCCCATGCTGCGTTCTGGTTTGGCCTTTGCTGGGGTGAACGCCAATGCACCTTTCCTGGGTGAGATTGATACCAAGAATGATGGTATTCTTACCGCACTGGAGGTGTTGGACCTTAACCTGACGGGTACACAGTTGGCGGTTTTATCTGCTTGTGAAACAGGGTTGGGTGAGATCCATGAAGGGGAAGGGGTCTATGGTCTGCGTCGTGCGTTCCAGGAGGCGGGTGCTCAGGAAGTGATCGCTTCTCTTTGGGAAGTGAGTGATGCAGGTACCCAGGCACTCATGACCGGACTATACAAACGTCTGGGTGAAGGTATGACCCCCCATCAGGCTTTACGGGACTCACAAATTGAGCTGATGAAGTCAGGTCAGTGGGGTTACCCTTACATCTGGTCGGCATTCATGAGCATTGGTCGCTAAAAAAATGTGATAAAAACAGCAGAAGGGTGTAAAAAGATGCATCCTTTCTGCTGTTTTGGTCACCAACCAGTAGAGTTAAGGGAATAAAAGCATGTAGAAATGCCTCTATTCTTTATGTAGATTATTTAGCTGCTCCAGGGGTTGCCCTGGACTTCCGGCTTAAGTCACACGCTCCAGGATGGAGCTTTAAAGAGATTCTTACGCGTATCAGGGAGCATTGACCGATGAAAACCAGATTCCTATCCTTTTTTGCCGTATTGGTCGCTTTTGCGATGCTGATGGTGAGTATGCCCGTGGAGGCTAAGACCCCCGTTGCCATGTTCATGCAGCCCAAAGGTAAAGTTGAGTACAGTAAAAACGGTACCAAGTGGAAAAAAGTACGCCGCACCAAGTTCTTGTTTGAGAACTACCAGATCCGTACCGGTGCCGATGGCAAAGGTATGCTGGTAAACCAAGCTACAGGTCAGGCCCAGGATGTTGGTGCCAACACTGTGGTACAGGTTTCTAAAGAGGGTGCTAAGGCACTGGCAGGTACCTTGGCAGCTCCTCGTGAAGCTGGCGCTTCTTTAATGGCCGGTTTGCAAAACCGCTTTGCTAAGGCTCAGCGTTACACCACCGTACGTCGTGGTGTGCATAAGACCAACGCGCCGAAGGATGTTAAGCTGCGCACCGCTAAAAAGCTCACCTTGTCAGCTTCTTTCCCCACACTGGTGTGGGAGAACTTGGGCGATGAGTTTAGCTACAAGCTGATGGTAGATGGCAAGTCTGTTGGTACCTTCAACAGCAAAGAGGCCATGGTTAGCCATGCTCTGACCCTGGTACCCGGTAAGCATAAGTACCAAGTCAGTGTCATGCAGGGTGCTGATGTACTCTACAGCCCCAAAAAGCCCAGCACCGTTGTATGGCTGAGCGACTCTGAAGATGCCAAGCTGAAGAAGACCATTGCTGACATCCAAGCTGCTGCCCCTGGTGATGACTTTGTGCTGGCCAGCTTCCTGGATGAAAAAGGGCTGACTGTTGCTGCGATGGAGCACTACAAGAAGCACTTTTCAGATTATCCAGACGACAATGACATGCGTCCTCTGCTGATCAAAGCCTACCACGATCTGAAGCTGAAGAAGCTGAAGATGAAAGAGGCCCTGATCTACAACCAGATGATGGAAGACTAAGCTTAACCAGCGGCTGCCAACGGTAGCCACCCGGTTGTGAATGAAAAAAAACCCACTTGGAGCTAAGCCAAGTGGGTTTTTTTGTCTGCACTGGGTGCACCCACCCCCCAAGCTTATGCTATGGTTGGGAAATGGTAGGGATACCTACCATCTATTTTATAAACCAAAGCCCAAACGAGAGGCTTGAACGGTGAAAAAACAATCATTTTCCCAACGGTGGGACATTTGGGTCACCATTGTCCTGTTCCTTATTGTCATTCCATTGGAGGTTAAGGAGCCTTTTTCATTTATTGAGGACCAAACCCTCTCTTTTCGACAAATTCTTCGTATGGAGTATGGTCCGCCTGAGCAGACCAAGCTGAATGACAACATTTTCATCGTTAATACGGATGAACAGTTTTTTGAAGAGTATAAAAGCTTTCCGCTGCGTCGTACGGATATTGCCCAGATTACCGCAACCCTACGAGAGCTCGGCGCGAAAGTTGTCGCAGTCGACTTATTGATGGACTTTCCCAGTTCGTATGGGGAAGACGAGCCTGCGGCTGAAGTGTTTAAAGAGGTCGGAAATGTCCTGGTGGTGTCCCAAGGGCAGTTTAACCGGGAAAACAAATTTACCGGTTTGAACTATCCGACCCCAGTACTCAAAGAGGTCACTCGTAGTGGCTACACCAACATCAGCTCCTCCAGTTCGTTGGTGACCATGCTCTCTCGCTTAAATCTGTTCCCTCAGATTATGAAGGAGGAGGATGGTTGGCCTTTTGCCGTACAGGCTCTGGCCATGTTCAAGGGGGTTGAGCCAAGCTTTGATGAGAAGACCCGCGTACTGACCATTGGTGATTTGAATATTCAGCTGGATCAGTTCAACAGCTTCTACATCGATTTCCCCAAGCTCCAGCAGGGTGCGCGCTTCCTTAGTGAGGTTAGAGGAATCTCCGCGATGGAGATTTTGGAGCTGGATGAGGATGAATACGAAGATTATTCCTTCTTGGTGAAAGATAAGATTGTCCTGTTGGGGGATACCTCTGAGGTCTCTCATGACTGGTTTGATACACCGGTTGGTATGGTCTATGGGGTCGAGATTATTGCCGATACCATCAGTACACTGATGGCCCAGGGAACATTACACCCCGCCTCAACGGTGGCTGAGGTGATCTCGGCACTGCTGTTTATGCTGATCTTGGTTAATGTAAACTTCTGGTTGGCGCATCCCGCTTTACGGGCTGTGTTGGTGGCAGCCCTGTTTGCCACGTTCATTGGCTTTACAACGTGGATCTATATTAGTAACGGTGTGGTCTTCTCCATGAGCTATGTGCTCTTGGCTGGCTTTGTCTCCTATTTGGTGATCAACCTTAAGGAGTACCTGGCTGAGCGTAATCAAAAGGCGATGATCAAGGACACCTTTGGCCACTATCTGTCACCCAAGGTGGTAGAGATTTTGGTTAAGGATCCCAGCAAGCTGCAGTTGGGTGGTCAGCAGCGTGAGATGACCGCTTACTTCTCAGATGTCGCAGGCTTCTCCTCCATTAGTGAGAAGCTGACACCGGAAGAGCTGGTACATCTGCTCAATGAATACCTGACAGAGATGTGTAATATCATCGCCGATCAGGAAGGCACGGTGGATAAGTTTGAAGGGGATGCCATTATCGCCTTCTGGGGGGCGCCACTGGATCAACCTGATCATGCTATTCGGGCCTGCCATGCCTCCATTGATATGCAGAACTTAATGGTGGATATGCGCAAACAGCTCACGGAGGAGGGGCGTCCCCTGCTTAACGTGCGGATGGGTGTGAACACGGGTCCTATGGTTGTAGGGAACATGGGCTCTAAGCAGCGTATGGACTACACCATTATGGGGGATGCCGTAAACTTAGCGGCACGTCTGGAAGGTGCCAATAAGTTCTACAATACCTATACCATGATCTCTGAGTTTACCCACGAACATGTGAAAGATACCGTGGAGTGCCGTGAGTTGGATACGGTTCGAGTGGTGGGTAAAAAAGAGCCCATTACCATTTATGAGGTGTTACAGCGCAAGGGTCAGCTTAGAGACCGCCAAGCAGACCTGCTGGAGGCCTATTATAAAGCCTTGGATATCTACAAGGGGCGGGACTTTAAAATGGCGATTGAGGCGTTTGAGAAGGCGCTGAAGATTGTGGAAGATGATGGTCCCAGCCGTACCTATGTAGACCGTTGTCAGCTCTACTTGGAGAATCCACCACCGGATGACTGGGATGGTGTCTTTAACTTTACCTCAAAAGGGTAAAGGCAGTATGCAAAAGGGCGGCTCTTTGGAGCCGCCCTTTTTTGTAGGGAGATGTTTTTTTTAAGAAGAAACATAGCTGTTGTTGATCTTCCATCGACCCATTTCTCCCCATAGCACCCTAGGTTCGTCCTTTTTTTGGTGGGCGACCGTAATGTGAGATCCATGTGTGTGAGCAAGGGGTAAAAGGGGGTCGTATCTTGAAAGCTAAGAAGAGAGACGTGCGGGAGAGACCTCTTGGTTGATGGGAGGGATCCGTTTTCCACCGTTGTGGATGGTTGGTCTACAGGTAGAGGCACCCTAGGCATATGGTACGATCCATGGGGGCAGGTGACTAAAAAGGGGGGATCTTGGGGGGATGCCTAAGTGTGGTTTATCAAGGTTTGCCCTAAAGCTTAGTCTGGTAAGAATATAAGAATAGGCTTGGGTATAAGGATGATACCCCCTCAAAAGAAGGGTATTGACTGGGGAGGTTAGAACTTTAAGCGATCCAGAGCACGTCGGTCCCGTTTGGTGGGGCGTGTGGAGCCATAGTCTGGTCGGCTGTTTCGTTCGGCACGTTTTTGGGCGGAGATCTCCTGGCGGGCCTCTTGGCTCTCTGGCTTTTCGGTGTAGAGCTTTTGGGCCTCAGGGGCCGGGCCTCGTTTATCATTAAGTCCCTCAACAGTCACCATAAACCGGTAGGGACCTTTGGTGATCTCTAGTTCATCCCCCACCTTGACCACACGGCTGGGTTTGACCCGTTGTCCGTTCAGGTGTACATGGCCACCATTAACGGCATCGGTGGCGATGGCACGGGTTTTAAAAAAACGGGCAGCCCACAACCATTTATCGACCCGCAGTTTTTCTTCTGTGAAATGGTTTTTCATTAGGGTTTGCTTTCCACTTCACGGCAGATGGCCTGTAGTGCCTGTTTGGACAGCGTACTACCCTCGCCCAAGACCGTTTGAACCGATTCTGGTAGGCCTTTGGTGACCTCACCATCTCCAGCTTTTAGCCCATAATCCAACCCCAATACCCCCCCAACAGCCAGCATGAGCCATAAAAGCATGGTAATACCGTTACTGATGATCTTTAAGGCGCCAACGACCACGGCAACAGCACTAACAGCAATGATAATCCACGCGACGACACTGGGGTCTGATAGATCAGGCATAATCATTTCCATTCATTAAATGCGATGTCAAAACAGATCAACCCAACAGGCAGGTAGGCCCAAACCTGGGTAGGTAAAGGATACCGGCTTTCCTGCTGTTTCCACTTTGGAAAAAGGGATGTGCTGGCATGGTTGACACATCGTCATACAGGTTATGGCTGGTTGATATCCATCCATAACCGTTAGCGGTTACCAAAATTGTTCTCTTTTCCACAATCTGGGCAGGTCCAGGTAAGGTTGTTACAGGTCATACCCCAGAGATTATCCTGCATACAGGTTTGGCACATCATAAAACCACAACTACAATTCCAGGCAAAAGGTAGCTTATCGTCTTTACAGGCGACACAGGGGCCATAGCTACGCCCTGCTTTTTTACGTAACATCTTTGGTTGACGGGCTGGTTTGGCTTCATTCATCACATATACTCCTCCATGTACGCTCTATGATAATCGGCTCAAGGTCCAGGTTCCATGGGTGATGGTGGTGAGATGACCATAAATAGGTTAAAATGAAAGATTGAGCGAGAGTACGCGCTCTTTTTTAGTTTAAAAACGTTGGCCCTCTATGTGGGTTAACATATTCATTTTCAACAGTATAATGCTGTTGAGCAGCGTGGTGTTCTGGTACATCACATTGCCCATGTCTCTCTTTTGAGGGTTTTTTTGGGAACAAGCACCCATGAGATCCCCTCCAAGAGCGGCAGGTTGGCTTATTGGAGTTTACGAACGTGTCACTTGCGGGTTTTCAGCGCAAACATCTTAAAGGTCTTGCCCATTCCCTTAAACCTGTTGTGTTTGTGGGAAAAGAGGGGGTGACTGAATCGGTTCAAGCAGCCATTGAAGAGGCGCTACTCATCCATGAACTGATTAAGGTGCGCTTTCTGGATTTTAAAGAGCAGCGGAAGGATCTGGCGAAAGATCTGGCCAAGGATAGCAAGAGTGAGTTTGTGGGTATGATTGGCCATTTGGCCATTCTTTACCGCATGCATCCTGAGCCGGAGCATCGTCGTATTCAGCTGCCCAAAAAGAAGAAAAAGAAGGACAACTGATTCATGCAGGAGCGTTTTCGCGGGATTACCGAGTCGGAAATTGAGTGGGATGAGCGTATTCCCATTGCTTTGACCATGACCCTGAATAAGGGACAGAAAATTCGGGTGGATCTGGTTACCCGTCAGATGCAACAACTGTCGGGTAAGCCCCTTAAAGAGAAGCAGCATGAGTGGGTGCAGCACATGGCTGACTATCTGTTGCGTCAGGCACTACTCAAGCGCCAGGAGGATGAGGGTGGGGATAAAATGGAAGAGGCTGGTAAGCAACCTCTAACCTTTACTCCCAGAATTGACCCGGATGTCACCTGGTGGGGGTAACCCTGTTGTGATCAAATAAAAAAGCTCTATGGATTTTTCCATAGGGCTTTTTTCTTATGGGTATCTCTGTCACGCAGAATCCTCACAGGGCTGTTTTCCACGCTTCCATAGCCCGCAGGAACCCAACACATTCCTTTGATGGGGCTGTGGGATTGTGGAAAATAGCCCGGTTGGGAATGTGGTGTTGAAGTAACCTTTTCTTTTTCGTGCGCAACGCACCAAGTACCATTCGCTACCCTGTTTGAAATGGGTTGCCATTTTGTGACGTCACCGGGGTGACCAAAAAGCCCTCGCAACCCAATTTAAGTTCAGGCTGTGGCAGGATCTAAACTCAGTCGCCACAACTTGATAGCAAGTTTCCGAGCCAATGCTGCAATGGCCTTTTGCGTTATGGAGCTACGGCTGACCAGTCGATCATAAAACGCTTTGGCTTGTTCATCTTTGGCCCGTCAGATCCAAGCGGCTTCGATTAATAGGCTACGCAGACGCTGTTGTCCAACAGGGCGTAGATGTCCCCGGTCATGCTTGCCGCCACTCTCCCGAACCATGGGAGCCAGCCCCTGATAGGCGGTGACCTGTTCTGAACGGCTAAATCGTTCGGGGTGGAAGAGTTCGGCAGCACATGTGGCAGCGACCACATGTCCGACACCATCAGCGGTTTTCAAGCGTTCGATGCGGTTTTGTTGACCGCAAGTTATAGCCTGGGCTTTGATCTGTTTATCGATCGATTGCTGTTCTTCAGTGAGAAAGGCCCATTCCCGCAGGTGGCTGTTGAGTGTTTGGCGGGTAGCAGCCGCAAGCTCAAGTTGATGCAACTGCTCAATGGCTGCTTTGCTCCAATGATCGAGATGTTCAGGTTCAATGGCGCTGTTGCTTAAAAGCAGGCCACGCATTCGCTGTTTACAGCGGCGCAGGCCATCGGTCAGCTGATGACGGTGTCGCACCAAGGTGCGGAATGCCTCTTCATGCTCGGAAGGGATGGCGATGGGACGTAGCAGACCGGAAGCGGCGAATTCAGCCAGCTTACGGCAATCAAGCCGGTCGGTTTTATGGGTTGGAGCGACAGGTCGAGGAATACGGCTTGGGGCAGCTACGGTGATGGGCAGTCCTGCCGATTGAAGTGCACGGGCCAAACCGTAACCGGTTGGTTCAGCCTCCTGGGCAAACATGCCCACCATCACCGGCAGGGATTGCAGCATTTGGATCAGAGTGGTTGGTTCCGGGGGCATGGTCAGGTCGGTCAGCTCCCCATCTGGCCTGAGTAGTGCCACACGCCAACTCTGCTTGTGAACATCCAGACCGATGTAGACCAAACTGTTTTCAAAACCGGCCAAAAATCGTTCAAATTTGGCTACACTGAGTATGTCGTTAGCCATGTCGGTACCGCCTGTTCTGGATTCATACTCAACACCAGATTAACAGAGATACCGACATGGTATGTTATAGGTGCCTGTGCCAAGTTCCAGGGATAGAGATCGTTTTTAACCCAGCCGACCCCCTTATAAGAGGGGGCTTAGGTGCTTATGTATGGCGTGGGCGCAAGTCGTTGGCCCCTATGGATGTTTGGCAGGCAAAGGATCCGATGAAATATCGACTGATCAACCGTGTACATGGTACAGAGGCCTGGGTGGAGAGTCTGGATGGTACACTCCCTTTTAAAGCCGCCCGCAAGACCTGGAAGGTGCTGTGTGGAGAGCGCCTTTGCCATTGTGGGGGGCCCATGAGTGAAACCGAGCCGCCCGAGGATGCCGAGGGTAACCGCTACCGAATCGATTTTATCTCATCCCGTGGGGAGATCGCCGGTTTTCGGCTGGTGCCTGAAGATACCCCTCCCGAAATACCTGGCTAAGGGTGCTTCGGCTGCGGTTTTGCTTCACAAAGCGGTCTTAACTCCTGTACCACAGGGGCCAAACCTCGGGCGACTGCACGAACCCGTTTGCGTAGTGCTTCCTCTTTTTCTGGGGTCATTTGGGTAAAAGCCGCTGTCGAGGCAAACAGATGTTCTTGAAATAGCCCTGTTACCTCATCCACCACCGGGACTAAACCCTGTACGGTTGCTCTAACCTCCTGACGTAGGGCTTCACGCTCCGTAGGTGGCATGGTGCGAATGGTATGGGCTGTTTCGGTTAGGCTCTCTTTGCCCAGGGTGATCATCTGTTGGGCGGCTTCGGGTAGGTACAAGGCCACCTGACGGGGGAGTTGATAGAGGGTGGATGCCAAGAGAATGGTCGGTATTAACAAAGCCAGTGCCAGAAGCCCATGGCGTTGCCAGTGGTTGCGCCTCTGCTGTTTGCGGGTCATGGGGGTGTCAGGTTCGGGGGCTGCCATGGCCAGGGCTTGATAGCAGGTCAAACGTGCTTCGGCCTCTTGTTGGTAGCGGCTGTAGAGTGTGGTGATGTTTGGGTCTTGCAGTAGAATACCCAGCTCAGGTTGGTGTAGGTAGAACAGATCACCTTTTTGTTTAATGACAATGGGATAGTCCGCTATTTTAGCCATTGGGTAACCACTCCTTAATGTGTACGAACCTCTTTCTTTCCGCCACCATGACATGGTCAAGAGCAGACAACAAGACCTTCACAGTGAGCGCGTGTTGACCGTAAAATTATAAAAAGTATATAGAGGAAAAATAATGAGGTAAATTTTTGTAACAGAAGGGGTGGAAGGGTTTATATGCAGCCAAAACAGAACAAAAAAGGTACTCTTTGTGTGTGGGCGGAGCTATTTTATAAGGTTCAATGGCATCAAGAAATATACTCATAAATACAGTATATTATCATTATTATGCCCATGCAATAAAAACTCACAAGTAATGCTTTGGTATTATATAGTATGTTGCTAGTACTTGGTCTAGTCCTGTTTGTGTTGACAAGATAGTGTTCTATTAGTACCATAAAGATACCTACATGGTGATGAGCGTTAATGATCTCTATTTTTGATCAGAGCCTTAAGAATATTTTTTTAATCATTTTAGCCATATGGGCACAATAGCGGTTCTTACCCAACCTACCTGTGCTCAATGGTGTGCATAGGAGCGTTAACCATGATGAGTAATAAAGAGCGTAAGGAGCGTATTGCACAGGCGTTTGAACAGCGTGTGACCCATGTTGAACAACGTAAATTTGCCATTTTGGGCCAACATCTTCGTTTGCCAGCATCTGGCCTGTTAAGTAAAGCGATGGTTGCCAAAGTACATGCCAGCCGTTTAGCGCAATTTGCAGCCAAGCGTCTGGCCCGTCTGCAACAGGTCGTCATGCGTTATGAAAGCAAGGCACAACGACAAAAACGTGCTCAGGAGACCCACCGGGCCAATATCAAAGCATTTGATGCAGGCAACCTGTGGAAAGAACCTGATCCTCTGGCATCACAAGAGCGGGTGATCACTGCACAAAAGCTGCAAGCCCGCGCGCAACACCGTCTCATACAACAGCGAAAGCTACATGCCAGCTTGATTCCACTAATCGTGACCTGCATCGCCATGGGTACCCTCTGGATGACCCATCAAGTCCAAGAGCTGGGTACCGCACTACAAGAGGACCCCATAAGCTTTATGCAGTGGGAAGAGGATCATCCTGTCATGGGTCATTTGGTGCGTTACATGTATGAAGAGAAAAACCATAATCGAGATAAGTGGAAGAATATGGAGCAGTTTGTTCAGCGTCTTAAGTAGAGATTACCCGCGCTCTACCCAGCGGTGAATACGGTTGATAATACGCTTTTGGTCCCCATCTTTTAGCGCTGCATAGAGTGGAACCTGCAAGGCATGTTGGTACCAGTGGTGTAACCCAGCCCCTTCATGTGGGGGAGGGAGCGGGTGCCCCAGGCAACAACCAATCTGTGCACTGTGTAGAAAGGTATACAGCTCCTGAGCCTGCTGGTGATCGGTCATCCACAGTGTAAAGCGACTCCAGTGTTGACGTGCCGTTGGTACGCTAAACCTGTTGCGGGGCCGGAGTAGGTCCAGATAGCGCTGTGCCCGCTGCGCCCGGCTTGCCATCAAACTCTGGTATTGGCTGGTCTGGCTTAAGGCCAGGGCCAGGGCACTGCGCGAGGGCAGTTGTTGACGACAGGTACGCAACTGCTCCACCTCTGACGCATGGGCCATGGAGACCAGGGTAATCTCCCCCCCTTGCAGAGGGCCGTTAGCACCCAAATGCAATAAGCCAATACTGGACGTCGCCATGGGAGAAGCCGGGATTAAGCAATGATCCAAAACCTCCAAAGGGGTAACGTGGGGGGGCAGTGGGGTTGTATCTTGCTGCCCGGCAAACCCAAAACGCATCCACCCCTGTAGTTGACCCGCACAACATGCCAAGCCCATGGGTTGGCCACTTCCCAAACCGTGGGGTATCTCCAGATCCAGCCATGCAGGGTATAGACCTGCATGCTGCAAGGCTTCAGACCACTCTGGGTTGGCCAGGGGGGAGAGGGCTATAGCATCACCCATACGCCATGAGAACAGCTCAGCCAAAGCCTGGATAGCCGCGGTAGGGTGGGCAAAGGCCACCACCGGTCGTTGCCAATGATTGTGCCAGGCCTGTTCCAACTGTTGGCAGGCTGCCTCATCCTGCCACGGTGGGGTCAGGGCTTGCAGTACCCGATCACGGTCCTGTTGCGTTAAATCAGGGTGGTAGAGGGGGATCGGGGGAGCAGACATGGGCGATATTTCATGGGGCTAAAGGAGTGGGGTAGAGGAGGGCGTAGCCAGTCAGGTAAGACCCAACCCCCGGGTATGTGTGCCGTACCTTACCATGGGGTTGGCAGGTCTGCCGATGGTGTGTGGTAACGACGTGTACAGCCTCTTTATGGGGCCTGGATTGATGCTGTCGGGTGTGTTTGGACAAAAAAAAGGCTGGGGGGCGACCCCCAGCCTTTTCTTTTTTACTTACCGACCACTTCGGGCAACTCTTTGCCTTGGTTGGCGGCATCATCACCGGGACAGAAACCGGGGACAAACTTCTCCGCAATCTCTTTGGATTTGGCATCCACTTCCTGAGAGAGCTTGTAGGCGCAGAAGCGTGGACCACACATGGAGCAGAACTCTGCCGTTTTGTGGGCATCCTCTGGCAGGGTTTCGTCGTGGTACTCACGGGCGCGTTCAGGGTCTAAAGCCAACTCGAACTGGCGGTTCCAATCAAAACCGTAGCGGGCACGGCTCATCTCATCATCCTGATCCCGGGCACCGGGGCGGTGACGGGCAATATCCGCAGCATGGGCTGCGATTTTGTAGGCAATGATCCCGGCTCGTACATCTTCTGCATTGGGCAGACCCAAATGCTCTTTGGGGGTGACATAGCAGAGCATGGAAGCACCTTCCCAAGCCGCAATAGCACCACCAATGGCTGAGGCAATATGGTCATAACCTGCAGCGATATCGGTTACCAAGGGGCCTAAGACGTAGAAGGGAGCTTCGTGGCACACTTCGCGCTCTTTTTTCATGTTCATGGCGATCTGGTCCATGGGCACATGGCCAGGACCTTCGATCATAACCTGAACATCCTGTTCCCAAGCACGCTTGGTCAGTTCACCCAGTACACTCAACTCCGCAAATTGGGCTTCGTCAGAGGCATCATGCAAGCAACCGGGGCGTAGGCCATCACCCAGAGAGAGCGTGACATCATACTTTTTGCAAATCTCCAGCAGCTGATCAAAGTGGGTATAAAGGGGATTCTCTTTCTGGTGGTGCAGCATCCACTGCGCCATCAACGCCCCACCACGGGAGACAATTTTGGTGATCCGTGAAGTGACCATGGGCAGAACATGCATCAGTACACCACAGTGTACAGTCATGTAGTCCACACCCTCTTTAGCCTGCTCCTCAATCACCTCAAGGATGATCTCTGGGGTCAGGTCTTTTACGTCGGGTACCCGCTCGATCACTTCATAAATGGGCACCGTACCGATAGGCACCGATGAGTTACGTAAAATGGCGTTACGGATGGGCTTGATATCTTTACCGGTACTCAAATCCATGACTGTATCGGCACCGTACTTGATGGAGTCGGTGAGTTTTTTCACCTCCTCATCCAGGCCGGAAGAGATCTGTGAGTTACCAATATTGGAATTAATCTTACAACGAGAAGCAATACCAATGGCCATTGGCTTAACTTCTGGGTGATTGATGTTGGCAGGGATCACCATACGACCCCGGGCCACCTCATCACGCACGGTTTCGGGGCTGATCCCCTCAACCTGGGCCACATGCTCCATCTCCGGCGTGATCTCACCCTTGCGGGCATAATGCATTTGGGTGACGTTGCCGCTGCGACCTTTGACCCATTGGGCACGAAATGCGCTCATAAAGTTTTTCTCCATCTGCGTTTTTTAGCAACCGGTAACCTGCCATCCATGGGGTAAGGCGGATTCCGCTATCGCTGTCCGGCACAGGTTCTACCATTATGGTTACAACCTGGGCATGCTCAATTTTAGGGTATCTCCAACACTGCACCTGAAACCGACAGGGCAGGGTTTGGCCCGACACTTTCCTGGGGAATTATGCACCCCATTTTTCAGGAAGTCTCGCTTTGAGAGTCGGGAACCTTGTAGAGTTCCATAAGTCTGCATTGTGAGGATGGTGTGAGGATATTGACAAGGGAGTTTTTGTTGTGAGCCTGCTTGAACAGCATTTTAATGGAATTTCTCAGTGGGGTGAGGACCGTGGTTGCCGTGTGGTTTTGGCCTTTGGTGCCGCCACACAAGAGCGTGAAGCTTTGGCCAAAGGTGCCGCCCTGGTGGATTGGAGCCACACCGGCATAGCGACCGTAACAGGTGAGGATCGTAAGACATTTCTCTCCGGGCTGATTACCAACCAGATCAAAAATGTTTCACCAGAAAAAGCCATTTATGCGGCTTTGCTCTCCCCCCAAGGGCGTTATCTGTGGGATTTTATCATCGCCGAACAAAATATGGGTGATGAAGATCGCCTATTACTTTTTACAGAGCCGGGTATCGGTAATCTGGTGCAACGGCTGAGTATGTATCTACTCAGGGCCAAGGCCAAACTGATGGATGCCAGTGACCAAATGGGGACACTGATCATGGCGGGCCCCCAGGCGGCACAAGCGCTATCGGCGGTTTTTTCTGGCGTGGATTTCTCCGCTCAGGAAGCGGGCCAAAGTGTGGCACCGGAAGCAGGGGTGGTGGTGATCAAGGATCCCCGTCATGCGGCTTTTGGCTGGCGTGTGGTTGCCGATGGGGATGCCCTACCCGGTTTATGGGACCGCCTTGCAGCCCAGGCTACTCCAGTGGGGTATCAGGCTTGGGAAGGGTACCGGGTCACGCAAGCTTTACCCCGTGGTGGCAATGAACTGGAGGCTGATGCCACACTGCCTTTAGAGGCGGGTTTTCTGGAAATGCAGGGGGTGGATTTTAATAAGGGGTGTTATGTGGGGCAGGAGACCACAGCCCGTACCTATCACCGGGGGACCTTAAAAAAGCGCCTGTTCCAGATCACATGGTCAGGAACAACCCTGCCTAAGCTGGGGGATGTCATCCATGTGGGTGGTCAGAAGGAGGCGGGTCACATCACCAGTGTGGATCCAGCGGGTGGTACAGCCTTGGCTATTGTGCGGGTTTCAGACTGGGCATCGGATAAGCCCCTGACCTTGGGGAGTGAGACCGTAGAGGTGAGTAAACCAGCCTGGGCAACCTGGGAATAGAGGTCGGGTAGGGGTGGTCACATAAAAAAGACCACCCCTACTGCAACCCTAAGGTGGGTTTGTAGGTCAAAGGTGTTGGGGGGGCAAGCCCTTTGTATATCTCAAACTTACCTATACCACCTTCTGTGTATGTGCGATTAAGTCGTTAGGGCATATTTTATACGGCCTAATCCCTACTTTTAGGGGGTGTTGGGCTTTTCCCAATCTGTCACTGCCGTAAGCAGTTGTGTGGCTACGGTTATTCCGGTATAAATTGGGTCCATGAACGCACCTACGACTGTTTCCCCTTTGCCATCTCTTCAGATCGGCGAACATTCCTTACCCGTTCCCATTATCCAGGGTGGCATGGGTGTGCGTGTTTCTGCGCACAATCTGGCCGCTGCAGTCGCCAACTCTGGCGGTGGTGGCATCATTGCCACTGTGGCACTTTCCCTGGCTTCCAAGTATTACAAAAAGGGACGGGACTACTATAAAGCCAACATCAAGGCATTGTCCGATGAGATCGAATGGGCACGGGAGAAATCCCCCCAAGGTGTGATCGGGACCAATTGCATGGTGGCCATTCGCGACTATGAAGCGATGGTACGCACCTCGGTGGAGTGTGGCGCCGACATGATTATCTCTGGGGCTGGCTTACCGCTACGCCTACCCGAGTTTGCGGCGGACTACCCCAAGACGGCGCTGGTACCGATTGTTTCATCCTTGCGGGCGGGTAAGCTGCTGGCCAAGCGCTGGCTGAAGACCTATAAGCGGCTGCCGGATGCCTTTGTGTTTGAAGACCCCAATAAAGCAGGGGGTCATCTAGGCGTTTCGCGGGACCAGCTCTATGGGGCAGAACACGGCTCTGAGGTTGTGGTACCCCAGCTGGCTGAATGGTCAGAAAAAGAGTTTGGTGGCGATATTCCTATCATCGTCGCGGGTGGTGTGTGGGACCGTAAGGATATCGACGATATGTTTGCCCTGGGCGCCAAAGGTGTGCAGATGGCCAGTCGCTTTATCTGTACCCATGAGTGTGACGCCGCAGATAGCTTCAAACAGTCCTTTATTGACTCCAAAGAGGGCGATGTCGTGATCATCGACTCTCCTGCGGGTTTGCCTGGACGCGCATTGAGTACCAACTTCACCAATGATCTGTTCCGTGGTGAAGAGGTTGGCATGAAGTGTATTGCCACCTGTTTGGAACACTGCCGTTGTCGGGATGAAAAAGAGACCTTCTGTATTGCTGAGGCACTCCACCACGCACAGCAGGGGGATATGCAAAAGGGTCTGGTCTTTACCGGCACCAATGCAACCCGCCACGATCGTATTATGCACGTGCATGAGATCTTTGAAGAGATCAATGGTCGGCCCTATCGGGCAGAAGGCTAAGATCGCTTTACAGGAAGTACTTGGATCGCAAAAAGCCACCCGTGGAGAACGCGGGTGGCTTTTTTAATGGGTCTGGATCAGGGACCGGTTGGGCCGTATGGCTGGTGTTAGTTCTCTCCAGCAGAGTGGCATGGAGCAGGTCCACCGTGGGTTGAGGTCAATGGCCACGCTGTAGGGTAGAAGGTTAAGATCGCTTTACAGGAGGAGGCGCTTGGATAGCAAAAAGCCACCCGTGGAGAACGCGGGTGGCTTTTTTTAAACAGGGGATGCCACCGGGGTTAATGCAAAGCGGCCAGTTGATCTGTATGGCTGGCTTGGCTGAGTAATTTCTCGATACCGGAGTGGCCACGGCGTAGATCCGCCGCACGTTGCCCTTTATGGTCGGTCAGGGATTGATCGGCACCATAGGTGAGCAGATTTTTTACGGTATCCAGATAATTACCACGGGTGGCGAGCATCAGTGGGGTTTGCCCTTCTTCATCACGGCTATCTACCAATGCATCTGCTTTTAACAGCCGGGTGGCAATGGTGGCATATCCCTGGTGAGCTGCAAAACTTAGTGCGCTCCAGCCATCGTGTGTCTGTTGGTTTACGTGAGCACGCTGGTTGATTAAATGGCTGACAATACCTTCATAGCCCGCATCAACCGCAATCATCAGGGCGGTCATCCCTTGCTTCCCCACCGCATCCACATCAGCACCTGCCGCAATCAGTAGACCGATCATGGCACTGTGCCCGCCTTTGGCTGCTAACATCAGGGGAGTGAACCCCTTTTTATCCAGATGGTTTACATCGGGTTTGTAGGGGGCCAGTTTGGCCATTATGGCAGCCTGACCATAGCGGGCAGCTTCTGTGACGGCACTTCGTCCGGTATGGCTGGTGGTATTTATGGCGATATGGGGTGTGCGTAATAAGGCGGAGAGTGCGTTGACATGACCCTGTTGAGCCGCAAGCATCAAGGCCGTCATACCAGACTGATCTTGTTGGTTGGGGTTAGCACCTGCGTGCAATAGGGCGTGTACTATGGCGGTATGCCCCTCTTGGGCTGCCCACATCAGTGCAGTTTGCCCCACTTGACTGGCTTGGTTGACATCCACCTTCTGGCTTAGTAAGGCGCGGACCTGTTGTTGATCACCTTGCATGGCAGCATAACGCAGTGTGTCTTGGCCTAGCTCTGTGGCCTCACTTGGGTGGGCAACGGTGAGACTTAACATCATCACGGTCATGCAGAGCATGCTTGCACGGCTTTTACGCTTTAACAGTATCCATCTGCTATTGAACATCTTGTGCTCCCACTTTTTCGTTCCATGAAAAGGGTTGGTTAACCTCTTCACGTGCTTCGTGTGAACCATCTTTGGTGACGGTAAGGTGAAAAGGTGGGTGTAAGTATATTTTTAAATTGACAAATTGGAAATACCCACTACGCGTACATAGCAACCCTAAGGCCAACCTTTTCCCCCTGATTTTTGGCGGGTGATCATGGATGTTTTTGTATGTTTAATAATATATAAGTGTATGATAAATAGCGATAATAAATCTTTTTTTAGGGTGTTCCGTGTGGTTATTATGGTGGGGGGTGAATATGAATATGCATGAAAAAAAGGCAGACTGCTGCTCGATTAGAAGGCGTATGGTCTGTTTTTGAGCAGGGGCGATCCTGTTGTTTGAAGAGTGCTGGGAGAGGGGGCATGACAGCGATCGTCCGTATGGTTAAACGCCACACGTGTAAGTTTCTGGCCCTGCCCCTGCCCAAACGGGTGGTGTGGGGGTACAATACGCCACGGTTTTATTTTCCCCTCTGTTGAAAAGGCCCCTACCTTGAACCGAGCTCAGCGTCGTAAACAGAAAAAACTGGCCAAGAAAAAAGGTGGTCAAAGTGTCGATACCACCCTGTTAGCGCCTGAAACACCGGCAAACCCCTCCCCAGGGAAAGTACGGTTGGAGGTTAAACCGCTTCTGGAGCGGGCCAATACCATGATCAAGTCGGGGGAGCCTCAGGCAGCGGCTAAAATTTGTACCCATGTCTTGGAGAGCCAACCCAACCAGCCTGTCGCCAACCATTTAATGGGTCTGGCTTATGTACAGATGGGGCAAGCGGAGGCAGCGGTTCCTCATTTACAAAAAGCGGTACATGCCGCGCCTGAGCATGCGCCGTTACGCCAACACCTGAGTGTGCCATTGATGCAGCTTGGGCGATTGGATGAAGCACAGACCCAGATTGAAAAAGCGGTTGAGTTGGATCCTAAACAGGGCAGTTATCAGGGTAACCTCTGTTTTTTGCTGAAAGAAGCGGGAGCGTTGGAAGAGGCCCTGGCCTATGGGGAGCGGGGTGTTGCGTTAAGTCCCAAAGATCCAGGGGTCCACAACAATCTGGCTTTGGTGTTGATGAGTCTGGATCGTTTGGAGCATGCAGAAGCCAGTTTTAAAAAGGTACTGGAGCTGGCACCGAGCCATGTGGATGCCTTGGTGAGTCTATCCCATCTCTTAAAGCGACGGGGGCGGCCAGGTGAGGCGGTAAAGTATGGTCTAAAAGCGGCGGAGCTGGATCCCACCAACAGTGGTGCCTATAACAATTTGGGTAGTATTTTTTATGATCTTGGACGGTTGGATGAGGCGGAGCTGCATCTGAAACAGGCGCTACAGCTCAACCCTGATCTCGCGGCAGCCCACAACAATATGGCCAATGTGTTGCGTGGGGCAGGTCATATGGAAAAAGCAGCCCAATACTACCGGCAGGCCATCACGTTGAATCCAGATTTGGGGGAGGCCTACCATCAGCTTAGCCGTGTACATACCTTTGGGGCGGAGGATGCGGATTTGGCATTGATGGAGAGCCGTTATGCCGATCCCTCCTGTGGGGACGAGAACCGGATGTTTTTGGGGTATGGGCTTGCCAAAGCGTATGAGGATCTTAAACAGTATGACCGTGCCTGGGATGCGATGACCCAGGCCAATGAGATCTTTCAGCAGCGTCACCCCTACCATGCCGATGTTGAAGCGCGCTACTTCGAAATGCTCAAAGCAGGTTTTGGCCCCTGGGTAGAGGAGAGGCCAGATGATGAAGAGCAGGCGGCGCCCATTTTTATTGTGGGTATGCCCCGCTCCGGCACAACTTTGGTGGAACAGATTTTGGCCAGCCATCCCCGTGTCGCCACGGCGGGGGAGTCCACCGCACTCTTTCAGTTACTGCACCATCGATCGCTGTTCAAGCCTGATGAGATTTTTGCCCAGCAGGCTTCTACCTTGGATGAAGCGGCCTTGGGACAGATCCGCCGGGTGTATCTACAGGCGGTGGCGCGGGTGGCCAAAGAGGATGGCTCCACAGCCCATATTATTGACAAAATGCCCCATAATTTCCGTTTTATAGGTATGATCCGGCGGCTTTTTCCCAAAGCCATTGTTATCCATTGTCGGCGAGATCCTATGGATACCTGTCTGTCCATCTACAAAAACTATTTCAGCCAAGGTCATGGTTATGGTGGGAATGTACAGGATCTGGCGCATCAATATGGTTTGTATGCCGATTTAATGGCCCATTGGCGCCAGCTCTTGCCAGATTTTGTGCATGAGATCGAGTACGAGGCCCTGGTTGCCGATGGGGAGACAGGGATTAAACAGTTACTGGCGATGTGTGATTTGCCCTTTGACCCAGTGTGTCTGGATTTTCATAACACCCAACAGCCGGTTCTGACAGCCAGCTCTGTCCAGGTTCGCCAACCGATTTACCAAAGCTCTGTCGGGGGTTGGAAGCGCTTTGAACAGCAGCTACAACCCTTAAAAGAGCGGTTGCATACCCTGTTGGCCTAACCTGGCATCACACCATTAGGCGGCCCCATGTGGTCACGCAGCCATGACTTGCCTGGGGCCCTCTTCCGGTCATGTTTCATAACATCCAGGCTAACCCCATATTTATGGCCTGTTGCCCCTGCTTGGGTCTGTAAGAGGGGCCGGTGCTTAACCCATAAAAAAACGGCAGACGAAAACGTCTGCCGTTTTTTTATAACAACCCATCGGGGTGCTTAACTTAGCGGCGGTTACAACGCTTAAGACGTTTAACCGCTTTAGAGCTACCCTTAAGGGGGATATTAAATTTGAAGGTCTCTTTACCGTTAAAGAAGGAGATCTTCATCTTACGCTTGCGGGCGACATTATCCACCATGGTTTTGGGCTGGTTAAGCTCTAGGTATTGCCAGCGCCAGTCCGTATCCATACCAGGGGCCTCTTCAACAAACTTGATGGTCTGTTGTGGCTCATCATCAAACTGTACGGTTACTTTGTTGCGGGCTTTACCAATACGGCGGCGCTCGGTGAAAAGCTCCCCGTAGTAGTTCTCACTGTTAAACAACGCCAAATAAGCGGCGATGCGACCATCCTTATACAAGGAGATCTCCAACTTACAGACGGTTTTTTTACCGTCTTTGACCTCACGAACAGCGAAAGGACCATCCTCATAGTCCACGCGTGCCGCGGCCTGAGTTGGAATCAGCATCAACATCAATAGCGGAACGAGTAGGAATCGCATAAACTAATCTCCTTATTAAGCTTTACACATCTGGCAATCTGGTGCTTTTCTTGCGTTGTCGCAACGGACATGGTAATCCCTCACCATGAACAAGCAAGCCCCTAGTATGTGATTATGTTGGGTGTGGGGCAACGGTCCACGGTAAAAAATCCTTAAAAAAAGCAATGAGCGCCATGTCAAACCAACGTACCAAGCAGTTTCGCAGCCTTCTTCAACAACGTATTTTGATCCTGGATGGTGCCATGGGTACCATGATCCAGCGTCTGGGGTTGGAGGAGGAAGACTACCGTGGTCATCGTTTTGCTGACCATGATGGGGAGCTGCATGGTGCCAACGATCTGTTGGTTTTGACCAAGCCTGAGGTGATCCGCGATATCCACCGTGCCTATTTGGAGGCGGGCGCGGATATTGTAGAGACCAATACCTTTAATGGTAATGCACCCTCTTTGGGGGATTATGGTCTGGAAGAACTGGTTTATGAGGTCAACCGTGAGGGGGCCCGTGTCGCCCGTGAAGCGTGTGCAGCGGTGATGGCGGAAAACCCTGACCGGACCTGCTTTGTGGCGGGGGTTTTGGGCCCCACCAACCGGACCTGTAGTATTTCACCCGATGTGAACAATCCGGGATTCCGTAACATTGATTTTGACACTTTGGTTGAGGATTACGCCAATGGCACCCGTGGTTTGCTGGACGGTGGGTCAGATATTTTATTGGTTGAGACGGTTTTTGATACGCTGAACTGCAAGGCGGCCCTGTTTGCTGTCCGTCAGGTTTTGGAAGAGCGGGATCTGGATATACCGTTGATGATCTCTTTTACCATCACCGATCAGTCTGGTCGAACATTGACGGGCCAAACGGTCGAGGCGTTCTGGAACTCTGTCTCCCATGCCCGCCCCGATACCATCGGCATGAACTGCGCGTTGGGGGCTGACCAACTGCGTCCCCACCTCGAGACACTCTCTGAAATTTCAGGCACTGGTATCTCCATCCATCCCAATGCAGGTTTGCCCAATGCCTTTGGTGAGTATGATGAGACACCAGAGATTATGGCGGGCAAAGTTGTGGCCTTTGCTGAAGCGGGTTTAATGAACATTGTGGGGGGGTGCTGCGGTACCAGCCCGGATCATATCCGTGCCATTGCAGAACAGGTTGCAAGCAAGCCACCGCGCCAGACACCGGTGTTAAAACAGGCCTGTCATCTAAGTGGTCTGGAGCCTTTAACCATTGAGGCCGATACCCTGTTCGTCAATGTGGGGGAACGGACCAATGTTGCTGGTAGTGCCCGCTTTGCTCGGCTGATCCGTGAAGAGCAGTATGAAACAGCCCTGGATGTTGCCCGTCAGCAGGTAGAGAACGGTGCTCAGATTGTTGATGTCAATATGGATGATGCCATGTTGGACGCTCAGTCTGCCATGGTGACCTTTCTAAACCTTATGGCGGCTGAACCGGAAATCAGCCGGGTACCGGTGATGATTGACTCCTCTGAGTGGGCGGTTTTGGAGGCTGGTCTGAAGTGCGTACAGGGTAAGGGCATTATCAACTCTCTAAGTTTAAAAGAGGGGGAAGTACCCTTTTTGGAACAGGCTAAGCTGGCCCGTCGGTATGGGGCGGCGGTCATTGTCATGGCCTTTGATGAAAAGGGGCAGGCGGATACCTATCAACGTCGTATCGATATCTGCAAACGCGCCTATGATCAGTTGGTTGATGATGTGGGCATGGACCCCAACGATATTATCTTCGATCCCAACATTTTTGCGGTCGCTACAGGGATTGAAGAGCACAACAGCTATGCGGTGGACTTTATTGAGGCCACGCGCTGGATCAAGCAGAACCTGCCGGGTGCACGGATCAGTGGTGGGGTGAGTAATGTCTCCTTCTCCTTCCGGGGTAATAATCCGGTGCGGGAGGCGATGCATGCGGTCTTTCTGTATCACGCCATTACGGCGGGTATGGATATGGGTATTGTCAATGCGGGCCAGTTGGCGGTTTATGCAGAGATCCCCACAGACCTTCGTGAGCGGGTGGAGGATGTGATCCTTAACCGTCGTGAGGATGCTACAGATCGTCTGTTGGAGGTTGCCGATCAATACCGTGACAGTGGGGCAGCAGAAGACAAAGCCGATGCCGCTTGGCGTAGTGAACCGGTCATGGACCGTCTGCGTCACGCTATGATCAAGGGCATTACGGAATTTATCGATGCCGATGTGGAGGAGGCGCGTGCAGCAGCTACACATCCACTTGAGGTGGTCGAAGGACCTTTAATGGCGGGTATGAACGCTGTGGGTGATCTGTTTGGGGAGGGGAAGATGTTCCTGCCTCAGGTGGTGAAGAGTGCCCGTGTCATGAAGCAGGCTGTGGCCTATTTGGTGCCATATATTGAAGAGGCCAACCGTCATGCTGGGGAAGATGCTAAGCGCTCTGGTGCGGGGAAAATCCTTTTGGCCACCGTGAAGGGGGATGTTCACGATATTGGGAAGAATATTGTGAAGGTGGTTTTGCAATGTAACAACTATGAGGTGGAAGATCTGGGTGTCATGGTGGCTGCAGAGACCATTTTGGATAAAGCCCAGGAGATCAATGCGGATATCATTGGCTTATCCGGTTTGATCACCCCTTCGTTACAGCAAATGACCAATGTTGCCAAGGAGATGCAGCGCCGTGGCATGCAGGATATTCCCTTGTTGATTGGGGGTGCAACGACATCCAAGGCGCACACCGCCGTGAAAATTGCGCCAGCAACAGAGGGGTGTGTGGTGCAGGTGAAGGATGCTTCCCGTTCGGTGGGGGTGGCTGCGGCTTTGCTTAGTCAAAAGGATCGTGCAGGGTTTATCGCGGAGACACAGGCGGAGCATCATAAGTACCGTACCGCCTATGAAAACCGTGCCAACCGTAAACCTTTACTGAGTTTAAAAGAGGCACGTACCCGTGGTTTTGAGCAGTCGGCAGCGGTTACGAAGCCTGTTAAACCAGGGGTACATGTGTTGGCGGATTATGATCTGTCGACATTGGCGGGGTATATTGATTGGACGCCATTCTTCCATACTTGGGAGTTACATGGACGGTATCCAGAGATCCTCTCTGACGCCAAGGTGGGGGAGGAAGCAACCCGGCTGTTTAAAGATGCGCAAGTGATGCTTGAGGAGATTATTGCCAAGGGCTCTATTAAGGCAAATGGGGTTTTGGGTCTGTTCCCGGCTTCCCGTGATGGGGATGATATTGTTTTAGCGGATGGTTTGGGCACCATTTATACGTTGCGTCAGCAGCGGGATGGGGGTGAGGCACCGTGTTATGCGTTGGCAGATTTTGTGGGCCAGGATGATACGGTCGGTATGTTTGCGGTAACGGCTGGTATGGGTGTATCGGCGTTGGTGGAGGCATATCAGGCATCCAATGATGATTACCGGGCCATTATGGTCGAGGCCTTGGCGGACCGCCTGGCGGAGGCGTTTGCTGAGCATATTCATGAGCTGGCACGGGTGGAGTATTGGGGATATGGGTCGGATGAGTCGTTGGATAAGACGGATCTGATTGCAGAGAAATATGTGGGTATTCGCCCGGCTCCTGGTTATCCGGCCTGTCCGGATCATACGGAGAAGGCGCTGTTGTTTAAGTTGTTGGATGCTGAAGGTCAGGCGGGTATGGCGTTGACGGAGAGTTTTGCGATGTTGCCAGCGGCCTCGGTCAGTGGTTATATGTTTGCACATCCTGAGGCGCGTTATTTCTCCATTGGTCGGATGGGTTCTGATCAGTTGGAGGATTATGCCAAGCGCAAGGGCATTGCGGTTGAGGAAGCCGCAAAGTGGTTGGCGCCAAACCTGGATGAGTGAGTTTTAGATTGGGTTTAGCTCCTATGGCTATGGAATATGGTAAGCCAAGGTTGAGCAGACTCATATAAAAGGGGTTGAGGTGTCTTACTTAATGGGAGGCCCTGCCCCTTATGCGGATGTTGCTCCATCTGGCTTTAATCCTGTGACCACAGCATAGCAATGGTGTGGTATGCAGGGTGTGATATGGCCCCGTGCCGGATGGAGAACCGTGTTGAGGGTTGAAGCCTAAGTATGACAAAAAGGGCGCACAATATGTGCGCCCTTTTTATGGTCCCTTGTCGCCCCATTCAGCTTGGCAGGGTGCGTATGTTGAGCGGTATCGGAGGTGTGCAACGGTTTTGAGTCTGCTTGAAAGGATGAAGATTCATGCCGCCGTCTCGCAGGGTGAGACCTTACAACCATGGCTTCGCATCAAGACCTCTCTAAGGACGAGCGTTAAAATCTACGGCTCTACACGCCGCCAGCTGTTTGCATGCTCAGCTAAAAAAGTCCCAACATACTGGGTGCGGCCTAGATCCGCTGGGGGGTAAACAGAGCTTCCCTCCTACTCCCCACGCCTTTTCATGCTTTACTCTGAGAAGGCTTAAAGTCGAGCTTGGCTCGGTTTTTATAACGCATGCTTTAAACCAGCCCAAACACAAAATATCCTCTGCTTAAACCTTGTTTATAGGCTGTGCTTCACGGTACTTTTGTGCCTTTGCCAACCCCAGTCTAGTGATATCTTCCCATGCCCAAATCCCGCGCCGCCGAACTCCGTGAACAACTCAACCACCACGCACATTGCTACTACGTGCTGGATAACCCGGAGATCACCGACGCTGATTACGATAAGCTCTTTCGAGAACTCCAAGATCTCGAAGCCAAAGATCCCTCTCTCATCACCCCAGACTCTCCTACCCATCGCGTTGGTGGAGCCGCCCTGGATGCTTTCGATAAAGTACGCCACCGTATCCCCATGCTCTCTCTGGATAACGCCTTTAATGATGAAGACCTCACGGAATTTCATCGCCGTGTGCAAGAGGGTCTCGCCGAGTCTGTGGTGATTGAAGCAATTGAAAAATATAAACAAGAACATACCATCACCGACCTAGCCAAACTGGTTGGCTATCCCGGTGCTCTGGAAGGGGCCGCTCGGTTCGTGACCCAATACCTTAACCAAACATTGGATTTTGAACAGACCATCAAAGCTCCAGATAATAAACAACTGCTCAGCTCTGGCCGTAAAGAGGTCGATATCAACCGTCGCCTACGTCTTTGGGCCGCGGAACAACCCCAAAACATCACCTATGTCGCAGAACCTAAACTGGATGGCCTTGCCTTTAGCCTAACGTATGAACAAGGAACTCTCGTCCGTGCTGCAACCCGAGGGGATGGACAAGAAGGGGAAGATGTCACCGCCCACGCCCGTACCATCCAAGATGTTCCCCTAAAACTACAAGGTCAGGACTACCCCGATGTGCTAGAGGTGCGTGGCGAAGTTTATATGCCCCTAACAACCTTTGAGAACATCAATACCAACGCGCGGGAAAAAGGAGAAAAAACCTTTGCCAACCCCCGTAATGCAGCCGCCGGTAGCATCCGCCAACTGGATCCTAAAATTACCGCGACCCGCGGACTACGCATGTTCTGTTACGGCACAGGCTATGTAGAGGGGGGTAAACTGCCCGACAGTTATCATGAGGTGTTAACAAAACTTCACCAATGGGGTTTTGTCATCTCCCCCCAAGCTAAACCCGTACAAGAGGCACAAGGGTGTATTCAATTTACTGAATCCCTAGGTGAAAAACGTGAAGCCCTGCCTTATGAAATTGATGGAGCCGTGCTCAAGGTTGACCGCCAAACATTTAGAGATCGGCTTGGCTTTGTCGCCCGTGCGCCTCGCTGGGCCATTGCCTTTAAATTTCCCGCGACAGAAGAGAGCACCACGGTTCAAGATATTGACCTGCAAGTCGGGCGGACCGGTGCCATCACCCCTGTTGCCCGCTTGGAGCCCGTCTCGGTTGGTGGTGTAACGGTCACCAATGCAACCTTGCACAATTTTCAGGAACTGGCCCGTAAGGATGTTCGGGTTGGGGATCGTGTCATTGTACGCCGAGCTGGCGATGTTATTCCTGAAGTGGTGCGCATTATACCCAGTGCCGAACATGAGGCATTGCCACTTTATGAAGAACCAAAAGTATGCCCCGTTTGCCAAGCACCCGCTGAACGGGAGGGGGATGAGACGGCACTGCGCTGTTCAGGCGGGTTAACGTGCCGGGCCCAGGTTAAAGAGGGGGTTAAACATTTTGCCGCCCGTAAAGCCATGAATATTGATGGTCTGGGTGACAAGCTGGTTGAACTCTTAATGAAAGCCGAACTGGTTGAGCGGGTTTCTGACCTCTATCGCTTGCATGAACACCGACATATCTTGGTTAAGCTCGAGCGGCTCGGGGGGAAATCCGTCGCCAATCTGTTGGAAGCGATTGAGCAGAGTAAAAACCAGGATGCAGGGCGGTTTCTGTTCGGTTTAGGTATTCGGGATGTTGGTGCCACCATTGGCGCCTCTCTGGCCAATCACTTTGCAAACCTAAATGCCCTGATGGCAGCCACAGAAGAGGAGTTGGTGGCTATTGAAGATGTGGGGGCTGTGGTGGCACGCAGACTGGTCCATTTTTTTGAGCAGGAACATAACCGAAATGAGTTGGAGTTGCTCAAAGAGCAGGGTCTTAAAGCAGCCAGTGAGTCATGGCAAGCAGAAGCACCTGTTGGGGTGGTTTTAGAGACAGCCACCACCCTGGTTGGTCTATCGGTGGTGCTTACCGGTACACTCTCAGTGATGACCCGTGATGAAGCCAAAGCCAAGCTGGAAGCGTTGGGGGCCAAAGTGGTGGGCTCTGTCTCTGGTAAAACTGGCTGTTTGGTTTGTGGGGATAATGCTGGCTCTAAACTGAGCAAAGCCCAAAAAGCGGGTGTTCCGGTGTTGAATGAATCTGAATTGGGTGAACTGCTAAGTGGAACGATACCGGATGCCATTCAAGCCCGAATGTAATAAAGCACGAGAAGTACGTCACACGAGGGGTGATGTACCTGATGGGAACACAGGCTTTGAGGCGCTTTACGCATGCTATGATTGAGTAAACCAAACCGACGGTGAGATTAAAGGTGCGCCCCCATGACGGATTTACACTGTACCAATGGTGACTCAGCAACCGCACTGATGGCTGAAGCAGGGATCCAAGGGGTTTTGCTGCCCTGGCGGGATCTGCTGCATGATGGTCCTGTACCGGGTGGGTTGAATATAGCCGCACTGGCCAAACAGCGTAGTACCTACATCGCAGCCTGTGGGTGGGGCAAGCAAGAAGATATTGAAGCTGATTTTCAAAAGCGGGATCAACACCTTGCAAACTGGGCCGCGTTTGATCAGATCATCCTCTGGTTTGAACATGACCTGTATGATCAACTACAGTTAATTCAGATTTTAGACCGCTTCGCCGAGCAACCAGAAAGCCATGACCGGCTGTTTATCATTCAAACCGATGACTATTTAGGTCATCACACCCCTGAGCAAATCGCTGCACGGTTGTCTCAAAAACAGCCCGTCACCCAGGCACAATTACAGTTGGCCCAACAGGCATGGGTGGCCTTTACGGCACCAACCCCCCTCCCTTGGCACCAACTGCTACAGTGTGATACCCAAGCCTTGCCTTGGCTGCGATCTGCCATCGAACGCATGTTGGCTCAATATCCATCCGTTAAAAATGGTTTAAACCGTTCAGAGTCACTGTTGTTGGAGCTTATTCAAGCAGGCCATCATAAACCGGGTCCGTTGTTTCATGCTTATCTGGAGCAGGATACCCCAAAGTTTATGGGGGATGCCGCCCTATGGCTTATTTTACAGGCAATGAACCAGGGTAAGCAGGCACTCATTCACTGTGCGGATGAGACCCCCTTTACAGCACCAACCTGTTATCCACCAGATGCATCCTTTAAAGAACAGCAGTTACACCTGACCCCGTTGGGGACGTTGGTTCAGGCGGGTCAGGCCGATTGGGTCGCGTTAAACCCGTTGGATAAATGGCTGGGAGGGTGTCATTTAACAGCCAATAACCATTGGCGGTGGGATGGCCAGCAGTTGGTTGAAAACGGTAAATCCCTTGAAACTTAGCGGGGTGGTGATGACATGCCCTCTGCCTCACACCATGGCATTGGTTGTGCACCTTTTTACGGATAGATGAACCGTCTGTTTGGAAAGCTTGTATGACTTCTGATCTCTACCAAAAAATACAATCGTACATTGATCGCCAGCAGTGGCAAGAAGCCTGGCAGTTATGTGCACCGTTGCTGCAAGAAACCCCAACCCCTGTGCCGGTGTGGGTTCTTGCTGGGCAGATATTAGGTGCAGGGGGGCAGCTGCAACAGGGCTTGCAGCTTTTAAAACAGGCCATGCAGCAGGCACCGGATCAAGGAGAGGTGTATTGGCGTATTGGTGTCTTGTTGATACAGGCGGGACAGCATGCCATCGCGGGTGAACTGTTTGAGCAGGGTGTGAAGAAAGATCCAGACCATGGATCACTGCGCGAGGCATATGCGGATTGGTTGGTGGACCAGGGGGATGTGACGGAAGCGGTACGACACTATCGGTTATTACTCTTTGCGCAGAATCAAAACCCAGCACTACACCAAAAAATCGCTCAAGCGCTGCATCTGCAAGGTGAGTTGGTTGCCGCACAACGGCACTATGAAACCGCGTTGTCGCTTAAAGAGGATGTCTGGTTGGTGTGGTATGGCTTGGGCAAAGTGTGGTTGGAGCAAGGACGGTGTGAAGAGGCTCTACACGTTTATACCCAGGGTAGGGCATTGGGTGAGCAGCTGGCGACGTTTGATAATGCGATCGGCCTAGCCTTGATGGAAAAAGATGATGTTACCGGGGCGATTGAAGTCTATCGTCGTGGGTTGGCCGTAGAGCCCCATAATCAAATACTACACTACAATTTGGGTAACGCCTTACGCGCATTCGGTGATCTTGAAGGGGCCCGCCAAGTCTTTAAAATGGGGATGCAGCAGCACCCTAACCATCCCTATTTTCTGTTGGGTACCGCACAGTTAACCAAATTGAATGATGTAGATGATCCGTTGATACAGCGTATGGAACAGATGGTTCAACAGTCGGATCAGCCTGTTCAAAAACGGATTGATTTAGGGTATGGGTTAGGTCGAGCACTTGATCAGGTGCAAGCCTATGACCGTGCATTTTCAGCTTATACTCAAGCCAATACTTTACGCTATACCACCCAAGGTTGTAGTGATCTGAACCATTATCTGGATGTGATTAAGCGCATTAAAGTTGCTTTCCAACACCCATCTCAAGCTTTGATCACAGCCTCTTGTCATCCAGTTACGCCCATTTTTGTTATGGGTATGTTTCGCTCAGGCTCCACATTGGTGGAGCAAATTCTAGGTAGCCACCCTCAAATTGCGACCACAGGTGAGCGCTCTATCTTGGCAGATTTGGTGGATGAACAGCCCAAGCGCATGGGCTTTGGGGCGGTATATCCTGAATACTGGACTTCTATGGGTGTGCAGGAGGGGGCCGAGTTGGCAACCACCTACCTTCACACATTGCGCGAAGTCAGTGACCGGCCAGCCGATACAGCCGTTACCCATATGACCGATAAGTTATTGTTTAATTATTTATACCTTGGTGTGATCGCAGAACTTTTCCCCGGAGCGCGGGTGGTACATACGGTACGAAATCCATTGGATACCTGCTTATCCATCTATTTTCAGAACTTTACCCGTGGCCAGCGTTGGATGCAGTCTCTTGAAGAGATTGGTCACTACTATGTGGCGTATCATAATCTGATGAACCATTGGCGGAATGTCTTACCTATTAAAATATATGATGTTATTTATGAAGATGTGGTAGAAAATCCACACCTTGAGGTAGAGCGGCTATTGGACTATCTGGCCTTACCGTGGCATGAAGGATGTTTGTCTTTTCACACCAACAAACGGGCGGTACAAACAGCCAGTGCTCAGCAGGTTAGGCAACCAATTTATAAGAGCTCTAAGCAGCGTTGGCGGAACTATGAAGCACAACTAAGCCGACTAAAAGAGATCTTGGGGGCGCTTAACTCGAGTGAGCTCTCATAAGGGTTTACAGGGTGTTTTCTCTTTGACTGTGCATGTTTTATGCTCCATCCAACCTGCGATAAATGGCAGAATAAGCATCCCCACACAGATACCCATGACTCCAAACCATCCCCATGCTTCAAAAGCCAAACCCGATAGGCTAACGCCCATCCATCCCCCCAGATAGTAAAACAGAACATACAGGGCGTTGGCGCGCCCATGACCGGATTTGACTTGGTGGTTGAGTGCCCCCACTGAAGCAGCATGCACGGTAAAAAAACCAGCGCAGAGTAAAAGCATGGCGGCAATGACCCCGCCTAACCAGGGGCTGCCGGAGAGTATAACCGCCGCAAAGGTAACCCCTGAGCCGCTCATGAGCGTTCGGCCACTGCCCCATCGGTTAACCAGCTTACCGGTCAAAGGTCCCATGAAAATACCCATGATGTAGACCAGATAAATGGCGGTAATGGTATGGGTTGAGAGATTAAAGGGTGTCTCTGCCAGCCGGAAGGGCAGGTAGTTGAAGAGGGATGAGAAGACAAAAAAACCACCCATGGCACTAAACAGAAGACGTAGGATCGGCCACTGGGTCAGCAAATCTCCAAAGCCCACCCGGCTATGTTTAGGCTGTGGGGGTTGTTTGGGCTCTTTGGGCAATAAAAAGTAGGCGATAGCAATGGAGATCAGGGTTAATAAAGCTGCGCTAACCAGTGCATAACGCCAATGGAGGGGAGGGTGTATCCACCCCCCCAGCAAGCGTCCGCCCAGCCCACCAAGGACCGTGGCAGCTACGTAGCTACCCATCACGACATTAAGCCGTTCGGTGGGGAGAATACGGGCCAGGAACGCGGCTAGGCAGGTTGTGAGGGCGGGTATAAAAAGTCCTTGAATAAAACGGGCAGTGGTATGTAGGGCCAAGCTATCGACATAGGCGGTGAGTAGACCGGCGATGGCAACCATGGTACCGCCCAGTAAAATGATGGGTCGTATGGGCCAGTGGTCAGCCAACAGGCCAAAGGGAATATTAGCCAGGGTAATGCCTAAAATAACCGCAGAGATACTCCACGAGACGTGCGAGGCTGAGGCGGCAAACTCCTGTTGAAGGATGGGCAACACCGGTTGGGTGAGGTAGATATTGGTAAAGGCAGAGGCCACCAGAGTGAAGACGGCCAGTTGCAAGGTACGGGCTTGAAGTGGGTTCATACATGCAGTGTAGCAGAGGGTTAATGGTGCAGGAATACGACAAATCATGATGTCCCCCATCGGGGTGCATGAGCGCTTGGGGCACACGATGGGGGGATAAGATTCTGGTTTAGGGCCTGAGCCACGATAAAAAAAGGCCCGTCCTAAGACGGGCCTTCATTTTTTAACCAACACGCGGCATGGTGCCGTTTTGTGGATTATTCAGCAGCGTTCTCTTCCAGCTCTTTCATGGTCAACTTAACGCGACCTTGACGGTCAACGTCCAGAACCTTGACCTTGACCATCTCACCCTCTTTGACCACATCGGTAACGCTCTGTACACGACGGTTGGCCAGCTGGCTGATGTGAACCAGACCATCCTTGTTGGGCAGAATGTTCACAAAAGCACCAAAGTCGGTGATGCGAACCACTTTACCCTCATAGATCTGACCTTTCTCGACCTCAGCCACGATGGACTTGATGATCTTAATGGCCTTATCCGAAGATTCCTGATCGGTAGAAGCGATGCGAATGGTGCCATCATCTTCAATATCAATGGAACAGCCGGTATCTTCCGTAATGCTACGGATGACCTTACCACCGGCACCAATGACGTCACGGATCTTGTCAGGGTGGATCTTCATAGCGTGAATGCGTGGTGCGTAGGCAGACATCTCTTCACGATGGGTGGTCAGGGCTTTACCCATTTCACCGAGAATATGCAAGCGACCGGCACGGGCTTGATCCAGTGCCTTAGCCATGATCTCACGGGTAATCCCGGTGATCTTGATATCCATCTGCAGAGCAGTGATACCGTCAGCATTACCAGCCACTTTAAAGTCCATATCACCCAGGTGATCTTCATCACCCAAAATGTCGGACAGAACGGCGTAATCTTCACCCTCTTTAACCAGACCCATGGCAATACCAGCAACAGGGGACTTGATCGGCACACCGGCGTCCTGCATGGCCAGAACAGCGCCACAGACGGTTGCCATGGAGGAAGAACCGTTGGATTCGGTAATCTCTGAGGTTACACGCATGGTGTAGGGGAAGTCCTCAGCGGTAGGAATAACCGCAGCCAGGGCGCGAGAAGCTAACTTACCATGGCCAATTTCACGACGACCAGGGGCACCCATACGACCTGTCTCACCCACACAGTAGGGAGGGAAGGTGTAGTTGAGGTAGAAACGGTCACGGTATTCACCGGACAAGGTTTCTACAATCTGCTCATCGCGGGAGGTACCCAGGGTAACCGTTGCAATGGCTTGGGTTTCGCCACGGGTGAACAGGGCAGTACCGTGTACACGGGGCAGAATACCTGCTTCACAAGCGATGGGGCGGATATCAGCCAAACCACGGCCATCCACACGCTTACCATCTAGTACACTTTGACGCAGCGTACGAGATTCAATTTTCTTGAAGATGCCGGCAACTTCGCCAGAGCGGTTGACGGTTTCGCCATCCACTTCAACGCTACCCAAAGCTTCAATGGCCGCTTTTTTGACTTGGCCAACAGCGTCGTAACGGGCCATTTTTTCAGGAATGGCATAAGCCTCAGCAACTTTGGCCGCATACTGAGCGTCCATCTCTGCAACCAACGCTTCGTTTACCTGAGGGGGCTCAACAACCCAACGCTCTTTACCTGCTTCAGCAGCCAGCTCTTCAATGGCTGTAATGACAGGCTGGAAAGCCTCATGGGCAAACATGACGCAATCAAGCATCTCATCTTCGCTCATGAAATCCACTTCGGATTCCACCATGGTTACCGCATCTCTGGTACCAGCAACCACCAGATCCAAACGGCTGTTTTCCATCTCAGCAGGGGTGGGGTTGAGAACGGGCTTGCCGTCTACAAAACCAACACGGGCACCGCCGATGGGACCTTCAAAAGGTACACCAGACAGCGCCAAAGCTGCGGAACAACCGATCAGAGCGGCGATATCAGAAGGGTGCTCGGGATCAAAGGAGAGAACCTGAGCCACGACCTGAGTTTCGTTCATGAAACCCTTGGGGAACAGCGGACGGATGGGGCGGTCGATCAGGCGGGAAGTAAGAACCTCACGCTCTGAAGGACGGGTTTCACGTTTAATAAAGCCACCAGGGATCTTACCAGCAGCCCAAAATTTCTCTTGATAATGTACACTAAGAGGAAAGAAATCCTGACCGGGGCGCATGGAGGTTTCCGCTACTGCGGTTACCAGCACAACGGTGTCGCCATAGGTAACCATAACGGCACCATCGGCCTGACGGGCCACACGACCTGTCTCGAGCGTGAGGGTCTTCTCGCCGAATTGAACACTCTTGCGATGAATGTTGAACATACAGAACCTTCCGATTATACGGGGGGGTAGAGACGTATTGCCGGGTTGTGTCTCCACAACCCGGCAAAGGCGAGATTACTTACGCAGCTTCAGACGCTTGATCAGCTCCTGATAGCGGGAACGATCTTCTTTTTGTACGTAGGAGAGCAGACGGCGACGCAGGCCAACCATCTTCAGCAGACCACGACGGCTGTGGTGATCTTTGTTGTGACCACGCAGGTGGTCGGTCAGGTTGTTGATGCGCTCGGTTAGTAGAGCCACCTGAACTTCGGGGGAACCGGTGTCACCCTCTTTAGTGGCGTACTCAGCGATCAGCTCTTGTTTGCGCTCGGCAGTAATCGACATCGTTCACTCCTTGATAGTTAATGGCCCATCATTGGGCCGTTTGGTCACTGCCTGGTGGTTTATCAAGATGGAAAAGCCGTGTGGGTTTAATCCGTCGTTGGCCTTGCAGATCGGCTGTTGCCGATATCTCCCCCAAAAGGCCAAACCGCCCTTCAGGATCCTGCAAACGCACCATCCCCGCTGGGGTTGTTGCATCTTCCACCTCGACCTCCTGGCCTTGGCGCAGGTGGTACCAGGCGTTCCCTGTCATCCGTAGAGCCGGGATGTCGTCCAGCACCCGGTCAACAGGGTATAAAATCTCCTGTAGCCTACCTTCACTACAGGTTTCACGCAATTGATCCAATGTAACAGCATCATTTAGGCCAAAGCCCATAGTGCCGGTACGTAGCAACCGGGTTAAATGGCCCAGGCTACCGAGTGCACGGGCGATATCCACTCCTAAGGAGCGGATGTAAGTACCCTTGCCACATGCTACATCTAGAATGGCTGTATCTTCTTCAAATCCAACAAGTTCCAAACGGTCAATTTTAACACAACGGGCAGCCAGTTGCACCTCTTCTCCACGTCTTGCCTTTTTATAGGCACGCTCTCCATCTACCCGCAGGGCAGAGAAAGCGGGGGGAATCTGTTCAATCTCCCCCACAAAACGTGGTAAAACCGCCTCTAAATCTGCTTGAGAAGGTATGCTCCCCCCCTCGTGCACGATCTCACCCGTTAAATCACCGCTGTCAGTCTCTTGACCAAACTTAAGCCAACAACGGTAACTTTTATCCCCATTTAACACCATGCCACTGGTTTTTGTCGCTTCACCCAGGGCAATGGGTAGTAGCCCTTCAGAAAAGGGGTCCAGTGTACCCCCATGACCAGCTTTGTTGGCTTTGGTGGTGCGGATTACCCGTTCGACAATTTGACTGGAGCTTAATCCGGGTTCTTTATGGATCGCCAGCCAGCCGTGAATAGGTAGGCCTTTTCGTTTTCTTCGACGTCCCATCTTTAGTTGGACCCGTCTTCATCGTCTGCAGGAGGAATATCCAAGCCATGCAACAACGCGTCAATCCGTTTGCCATGTTCCGCAACCTTATCCAACTCAAAGGTCAGGTCTGGCGTACGGCGTAACTTTAGGCGTTTGGCTAAGGTATTGCGCAGAAAACCGGTGGCGCGTTGCCAGGCATCGGCCACACCAGCGGGATCATCCTCACCAAAGATGGTATAGAAGACTTTGGCGTAAGAGAGGTCAGGGCTAACCCGTACTTCCTGAATGTTCACAAAGCCACCCAAGCGAGGATCTTTGATCTCTCCTCGGGTTAGCATACTTGCGATCTCCTTGCGGATGGCGTTACCAACACGCTCGGTTCGGATCGTCATGAGATAATATCCACCTGATAATCAACCAACACCACACCGGAACTATCCAGTTCGATGGCGTCGAGTATTTTCTGCATGCGACGTTGTAAAGCCGCGGCCTCATTACCCACCAGCGCACACCCAATGGATGCACTCTGCCAATGATCCTGATGATCAACTTCCGCAACGGCGGCCTGATTTTTTTATGGATGCGCTGCAACAGCCCTTTGATCAATCCCCGCTTTTGTTTGAGGGAGTGAACACCAGGTAGGTCTAACTGTGCTTCCAAAATAGCAATCAACATAGCAGGCTTAAGTACGGAAAAAGCCCCACGGGCTTAAAGCCGGTGGGGCTGAATGATTTCAGAACCACTTAAGAAAGGGTCTGTTTCACTTCCTCTTCAATGAAGCACTCCAGCACGTCATCAACCTTCACATCGTTGTATTTCTCGATGCTGATACCGCACTCAAAGCCCTCACGAACCTCTTTCACATCATCCTTAAAGCGCTTCAGTGCCGAAACAGGGCCTTCATAGATGACCACGTTTTGACGTAAGACACGCAGATTGGCATTGCGCTGAATGGTACCATCCGTCACCAAACAGCCGCAGACATTACCAATTTTGGAGATGCGGAATACTTCACGAACCTGAGCATGTCCAAGTACTTTTTCTTCGACGGTGGGTGCCAAACGACCTTCTAGGGCCAGTTTGATATCATCCACCAGATCGTAGATTACATTATAGAAGCGCAGGTCCATCTGTTCACGTTTGGCCAGATCCCGTGCTTTGGCATCGGCCCGTACGTTAAAGCCAACCGTGATCGCACCAGAGGCGACGGCCAGCATGACGTCGGATTCGTTAATACCACCCACACCGGTATGGATAACACGAACCTCAATCTGCTCATGCTTGATCTTGCGCAGGGCATCAGCCACCGCTTCCACAGAGCCCTGAACGTCGGCTTTCAACACCACATTCAACTCTTCCACTTCGCCCTGTTCGATATGCTCGAACATATCTTCAAGCTTGGTGGCAGGCTGCTGTTTGGCCTGTACGGCCTCTTTATCCTTCTGGTGACGGAACTCAGCAATCTCACGGGCCCGACGTTCATCGTTCACCGCAACCAGCTCATCACCGGCATGCGGAACACCGGAGAGACCGATCAACTCAACAGGCATAGATGGCGGTGCTTCATTCAGCTGCTTACCACGATCATTGTTCATGGCACGAACACGACACCACTCGTTACCAACAACACAGATGTCACCCACACGCAGGGTTCCGTTTTGCACCAGACAGGTCGCTACCGCACCACGTCCACGATCCAAGTTGGCTTCGATAATGGTACCCCGTGCACGTTTCTTATCAGGGTTGCCTTGCAGGTTAAGTACTTCGGCCTGCAACAACAGCATCTCTTCTAAGGTATCAATGCCCTGTCCACTTTTGGCGGAGACGGGAACGAAGATGGTATCTCCACCCCAATCCTCAGGGATCAGTTCATGCTCGGAAAGCTGCTGCATAACCCGGTCAGGGTTGGCGTCTGGCTTATCGATCTTGTTCACAGCAACCACAATCGGCACCTTAGCCGATTTAGCGTGGTTGATCGCTTCAATGGTCTGAGGCATCACACCATCATCCGCAGCCACAACCAGCACCACAATATCGGTCACATGTGCACCACGTGCCCGCATGGCGGTAAAGGCGGAGTGTCCAGGGGTATCCAGGAAGGTGATCTTGTCACCACTGGCCAGCTGTACCTGGTAGGCACCAATATGCTGGGTAATACCACCGTGCTCACGGGAGGTGACATCCGTTGAACGGATCGCATCCAACAAGGAGGTTTTACCGTGGTCAACGTGACCCATAACGGTAATGACCGGTGGACGTGTGATCAGATCATCTGCAGCATCTTCACCTGCACTCAGTTCAGCCTCAATGGCAGCCGCTTCAGAGATGGACTTGGGTGTATGACCCAGCTCCTCTACAACCAGAACCGCGGTATCTTGATCCAGGGTTTGGTTGATGGTGACCATCATGCCCTGAGCAAACAGCAGTTTAATGACCTCGGAGGATTTAACCGCCATACGGTTGGCCAGCTCACCCACGGTAATGGTCTCTGGTACAATGACCTCGCGGAAAACAGGTGCTGGGGGCGGTTGTGGCTCCGCACGCTGCTGCTTACGACGACGGCCTTTGCCGCGTGGTTGCTGCAGACGGTCCTCATTATCCTGGTATTTTTTGTTCTTACGACGTCCACCACCGTAGTTTTCATTGGCCGGAGCCTCACGGGGGGTACGACCAGGTACCACCGCAGCCGCAGGCTTCTCTTTTTTAGCTTGCGCCGCTTCGGCCTCTTTACGGGCGTCCTGAATACGCTTTTGCTCGCGCAACTCTTCAAGCTGGTTCAACCGCTTGCTGACCAGATCTTCGGTCTTACGGCGCGCCATCTCTTCGCGTTGAGCTTTAGAGAGCTTTTTCTTAGGTTTCTCTTCGACCATTTCTTCTTCAGCGGGTGCTGATTCTTTGGCAACTGGGGCGGTTTCAGCAGCAGGCTTGTTAGCCTTTGCTTCAGTCTTGGCAGGCTTCTCGGCTTTTTTCGAAGCTTTTTTGTCGGTATCTGCTGCGACCTTAGCAACAGCAGGTGCCTTTTCCTTCGTCGGGGCTGGGGCTTCTGCAGCAGGCTTTTCTGCCACTGGAGTCTCCTCAACAGCCGCTTGTTTAGCCGTAACAGCTGCCTCTTCAGCTTTACGTTTAGCCTCTTCTTCGGCTACACGCTTGGCCTCTGCCTCTTCAGCCTTACGTTGGGCAGCCTCTTCTTCGGCTACACGCTTGGCCTCTGCCTCTTCGATCTTACGTTGGGCAGCTTCCTCTTCGGCTATACGCTTGGCCTCTGCCTCATCGGCCAGACGTTTCGCGTCCAGTTCTTTCTGCTTGGCCTCAATCTCTTCAGGGGTCAAGGGGCGAAGAATATGACGCTCGTCCTGGCCACGCTTGCCGGACTTTGCGTTATCCTTCTTCTCCTCAACCTCATCAGGCTTCTCCTGATCTTTCAGGAGAGTACCGTCTTTGGCACCAGGTTTCAGAAAGGTTTTTTTGCGGCGTACTTCAACTGCAACGCTTTTGCTCCGCCCGTGGGCGAAGTTTTGCTTAATGGAGCTGCCTTCCACCGTCTTCTTGAGCACGATACGGCGTGGCGCTTTTAGCTGCAGTTTATTGTCGCCTTCGCTGGTTTTATTGTCGCTCAAGATACTACTCCAACTCGTCCGTTTGTTCTTCCATTTGCGGTATGTGACCTGCCCATGCAAGCCAGCGCCAGGCATCCTGGGCGACGCGTTTCCTTACGCCTGAACCCAACACACCTGCTACCGCGACCGGTCCTTTGCCACAAGCTAAACCTATGCGGTCCCGGTCCATGACTTCCCAACAAGTTAAGGCTTTGCCGCCTTCACGTGCAGGGCGTTGCGCCAAACGCAACACTTTTTCCCGACTATTGGCTGCGGTATCCGCGGCCATTAAAATCAACGGCCGTTCACCACGTGCCACTGACTCTTCTAACTCTCGTAAACCCAGTATCAGGCCGCCTGCTCGAAGACCTAACCCCAGTGCGTCGCATAAACGCCGTTCTAACCCTCGGCCAATGCGTGCCACCAGCATCTCTGCATCTGGGCTCTGTATGGTAACCTTTGCCAACTTGCCTAACGCACCACGGCGTTTAAGCAGTTGCTTGACCGTTTGTGGTTCCGGCATGACATGCACGCCTCTTCCCGGTAGACGGCCAGAGAGATCCTCTGTCAGCATTCCTGTTGGATCGGCGACAAACCGAAGTAACAGGGCTGGATCCGCACTACGGCGGGTCACCATACAGGTACGATGGTTGCCTTGTAGCTCACCATCACCGGTTAAAACTGGTTCCTTGCCCCGATGGTTACGAGGTTTCTTCCTCGTCATCGAACCATCCTGCCGCACGGCGGGCTCCCAGAATCAAGGTTTCGGCGTCTTCTGTTGCCAAATCACCGTCGAACATTTCGACCAGCTCATCAGTTGCCAGATCGGCCAGATCATCCAGGGTGTTCACATTCTTCTCAGCCAGTGCAATCAAGGCATCATCGGTGAGCATATCCATTTGTGCCAGACGCTCATCAATATGCAGCTCCGCTTTACGTTCTTCGGTCTGCAGGGCTTGTTGCAACAGGGTATCCCGAGCACGGTTACGCAACTCTTGGGCGATCTCTTCATCAAACCCATCAATACCGGCCAGCTCATTGAGAGGCACATAAGCCACCTCTTCAGAAGAGGTGAAGCCCTCTTGAACCAAAACAGCAGCAACCTCTTCGCCCAGGTCCAGATCTTTCATAAAGGTCTGTTGCAGTTCACCGAACATCTCTTCACGCAAGCTGCGCTCTTCCTGTTCGGTAATGATGTCGATACGCCAGCCGGTTAACTCCGATGCCAGACGGACATTTTGTCCACGGCGGCCAATGGCCAGGGAGAGGGCTGCTTCATCCACAACAACCTTAATATTCTTGTCCTCTTCATCCACTACCACTTTAACCACCTCAGCGGGGGCAAGGGCGTTGCAGACAAAGACGGCAGGGTCTGGAGACCAATCGATGATATCGATACGCTCACCCTGAAGTTCGGTCACAACCCCTTGAACACGGGAGCCACGCATGCCAACACAGGCACCGACAGGATCCACATGGGGGTCGTTGGAACGAACGGCGATTTTACTACGGTGACCAGCATCACGCGCCACAGCCTTGATCTCGACAATACCGTCATAGATCTCAGGGACCTCCATCTCAAACAAACGCAGTACCATTTGTGGATGGGTGCGGGAGAGGATGATCTGTGGGCCGCGGGTTACTTCGCGTACTTCCTTGATGTAAGCACGAATACGGTCGCCGGCACGATAATGCTCACGGGGGAGCTGCTCTTCGTGGGGCAAAAAGGCGGAGGTACGTCCCAGGTCAACGTGGATGTTGTTGCGCTCAACACGTTTAACGAGGCCATTAACCATCTCACCTTGGCGATCGGAGTACTCTTCGTAGATGCGCTCACGCTCGGCATCACGTACCTTCTGCACAATGACCTGTTTGGCGGTTTGTGCGGCGATACGGCCAAATTCGATGGGCGGAAGCTGCTCGGCGATGAAATCTCCCAAAGCAGCTTCGGGGTTCATGGTCAGTGCTTTTTCCAGGGTGATGTGTACATCCTCATCGAAGAGCATCTCTTCGTCTTGATCAGGATCCACGACTTCACGCAACTGGTTCAGTTGAAATTCGCCGGACTTGGGATCAAAACGGGCCTGAATGTTTTTGTTGGCCCCATATTTTTTCCGGGAGGCGGTCTGAATGGCACTTTCCATGGCTTCGATCACAACCATGCGATCGATACCTTTTTCCCGTGCGACTTGATCGGCTACCTGTAAGATTTCAACTGTCATTGCCGGTACGTTCCACGTTTCAAAAGTCGAAGGTCAGATTGGCCTTCGCGACTTGCTCCCAGGGTATACTTACTTCGCCATCGGCTTCGGTTACCACGACCATACCCTCTTGTAGTCCGACTAAGGTGCCACGAAATCTCTTACGTGAACCCTGTTCGGTCTCCATAGGTTGGAAGGTTTTAACCTCAACCAGCTTGCCAGCGAAGCGGGTAAAATCCCCCTCCTTATTCAATGGCCGTTCAATACCTGGTGATGAGACCTCCAAATTGTATGCATTAGGGATGACATCATGGACATCCAGCAGACTAGAGATCTGACGGCTGATACGCCCGCACTCATCTAATGAGATGCGACGCTCTTGGCCTTGATCATCAGGCAGTTTATCGGCAGCAACCCGTACCACATAACCACCACCTTCACGGCGGTAGATTACCTCAACCACTTCACAGTCTTCGGTCTTGGCGGCCTGCATGGCCAGCTCTTCAACCCTTTGTGCTACGTCGGACATAAGCGGCGATCGGTTTGGGCTAGTGGGTCGTCAAGACCACGATTGCTCTTTAATGGCCAAAAAAGCGTTTACCCATAAGGGTTTCAGGCTCTTTGTCTGGCGCAAATAACAAAAAAAGTCGGCTAAGCCGACTTTTTGTACTCTCCGGTATTCCACGGTGAATAATCTGCTACTATAACCCTTTTTACTGGGATTGCAAGGGAGCTTTTTCCTCTACCTTGTTTTTTTTTGAAGGATCTTTGGAACTGTCGGGAAAGACAAAGATTATCTCATCAGGATAGACCAAACCAAGGTTACGGCGGGCCACTTCTTCTAAGATGGTTGTCTCTTTTTTTACCATGATTATTTCCCGCTTACGTTTTTCTATGCGGGCGGAGACCTTTTCAATCTCTTTATTGGTCGCGGCCAGTTGCTGGGTGGTGTGACGCCATGCCACGATGCCCTGTCCACCAAACCACAGGACATACTGGGCCCAGACAATGAGCAGCAACAGCAGCAGAGAGATCGCCACATTGCGCGCTGCAATGGCATTGGATTGACTTTTGGTCGGTGGGGTTGTTTCAGACATCGTTTTATTGCCGGTCCTTGTTGGGGCTCGACCCGAAACTGGAGATGGGGCTACAATGGCGACCCCACATCGGTTGTGCTTCCTTGCTTGTCAGGATGCATGGTGAGCATCACTGCTCATATTAGCACCATGGCGCGGTGGGGCAAGGGGTGGCGTGGGTTGGATCGGTTTTCGAAAATCTACAAAGGGTGAGCGGGTTATGAATCAGGATCGTCGGTTGGACTTTTTACGTTTTGCATTGGCCGCAGAGGTCTTGCGCTTTGGCTCTTTTAAAACCAAGGCTGGGCGTATGAGCCCTTACTTCTTTAATGCAGGGTTGTTCAACAGTGGTGCATTGATGTCTCAATTGGCCGCCTTTTATGCCGATACCCTGGCAGCTGATGGTCCAGACTTTGACGTACTGTTTGGCCCAGCCTATAAGGGTATTCCCCTTTCTACAGCTGTGGCCATGGCCTTGTCAGACCGCCATAACCGGGAAACACCCTTTGCCTATAACCGTAAAGAGGCTAAGGATCATGGTGAGGGTGGGGTTTTGGTGGGGTCACCCCTCAAAGGTCGTATTATGATCATTGATGATGTGGTCAGTGCTGGGACTTCTGTACGAGAGTCCGTGGGTATGATCGAGCAGGCAGGTGCTCAATTGGCTGGTGTCACCGTTGCGCTGGATCGACAAGAGCGGGGTCAAGGTGCGCTGTCGGCCATTCAAGAGATTGAAAAGAACTTTAATGTACCGGTTATTGCCATCGCTTCGTTAACCGATTTGGTGGCGTTGTTGGAGCAGGAGGCTGATCTGGCTGAATATATGCCGCAGATCAAAGCCTATCGGGATGAATATGGCGTGGCCTAACGGTTTGTCGCTGGCCCAGTCCCTTTTGATGACTCTTTTATACGGAATATCACTCTATGCACCATGACCCCCGCGCCATCCAACGCTTCTTCCAAAGCCTTCCTTCGGTGTTGGATGTTTCTACGATTAGCCACTTGCATCTGGTGCATTGGCCACTCAATCAATGGCCGGTGGGTCATACCCTCAAAGAGATGGGGTTTGCGGGTAAACTGACCATTGCGCGTATCTCCACCCAGGCGATGGCCAAAGCCGATGGCTTCCAAACCATCCAGGCCCATGACCACCCCACAGCCAACGAGCCTGCAACCCATATTCTAATGGAGTTACCCCAAGGGCGGGAGGCCGCAAAACTGGCGGTGGAGGAGGCCTTAAAGGCGCTTCCCCCCACAGGAAAGTTGTGGGTGTTTGGCGATAAGGAGAGTGGTATCCTGCCGCTTCCTAAAAAAATTGCACAAGCGCGTAATGTCCTGAGTAAGGGTCATCTTAAACTGGTGGAGATTCCAGCCGGTAGTCAGTGGCAGGAAAAACCCAGTAAAAAACAGCAAAAACGACCCGACCTTAGTGATGATGGCTGTTTCCATCACTATTCAACCGATGAAATCACCGTTGCAACCCGCCCTGGGCTTTTTTCCTGGGCAGAGCCTGACCCGGCATCCTTAATGTTATTAGAAGCCCTGCAAGGTCATGCGGCATACCATCTTTTGGATTGGGGCTGTGGGTGTGGGTTGATCGGAACCACCCTGGCCAAACGGGAGCCCACCCTACAGGTCACCCTGTCAGATGATATGGTACGGGCAACCCTATGTAGTGCGGAGACAGCCCAGCTCAATGGGGTGACGGAACGCTGCCATATGGTGCTGGAGGATGGTATTGGGTCCATATTACAGCGGCAAAGCTTTGATACGGTTGTGACCAACCCTCCTTTTCATCGGGGGCAATCCCTTAACCGGGCTGTGGCAGAGCGTTTTATCCAACATGCCACAGAGATTTTAGAGCGTAAGGGTACGCTTTGGTTGGTTGCCAATGGGTTTCTGGATTATGGACCATTGCTTAAAGAGGCTTTTGCAACGGTGGAGGTGGCCCTGCGAGATACCAAGTTTGTGGTTTGGAAGGCAACCAAAAAGTAAAGGTCATGCTATTTCCCTACTATAATATCGGCAAGAAACTGGTGTGGTGCTTTGTGGCTGGCTTTGTGCTCACGGCCATGGTGGTTTTTGTGCTGTTGTGGGTAAGCCAAGGTACACAACCCAGTGGGTTGTGTCAGTTTGAGGCCGGGCGTTGTCACCCCAATGGTTATGTGGCTGTGATCTATCTCCTCCTGCCGCCATTGCCCTTAGGTCTGCTCTTTTTTTTACTGTACGGTTTTGGTGAAAACTGGTGGTTTAAACACAAAGGCCGTTTTCAGAAATCCCCCTGAAAACGGCCTGTGTCCCGTACCACAACCTGTACCCCGTACCGCAAGAACCCTATTGGTAGCTTTCTAAGCGGTCTTTAAACTTCTCATCCATACGTTGCATAATCTGTGGGATCTTGCTTTCTAAAGAGCGTTTGGCAACCTCCTGGCCAACCTTTTGCCCCTCTTGCATTAACTTACCCTGTTTCTTAATAAACTGTTGACCGGCAGGGGAGGCAAAGAACTGGTTCATGCTTTTCAGTTCTGAAGCCGTAAACTCTTTGGCATAGACATTGGCAAATTCAGACAACATCTCTGGCTTAACGGATGAAAAAGCATCTTCCAGTGCTTGAATCATATCCGTAGAGATCTCCTGAATGAGTGCTTCCGGTGTTTTAGGGTACTGTTTCTGGATCTCTGATTGAAGAGAGTGCGACATCATAGGGCCAATGCTGCGTAACATTAAGGTAACCATCTGATCCATCACGTTGGACATATCCATACGTTTGATCAGTGAGACAGCCTCTTTATGTGCCTGGGGGTCTACAGGTTGTGCCCAGGCTTGCCCATGAAAGGTTATGGTCAGTAGGGCCGCACAGAGTAGATGTTTCAACATGTGTTATTCCTTGTGATCAAATAGATTATGGAGATTTTGGCATATTCAGTTGTTTTTCCAGCTGATCGACCATGGTTTGCATAATGGTGGGTAGCTTATGCTGCATGTTCTTTTGGATCTGCTGTTGGGTAACCATCGCCCCTTGTTTGGCCAGCTTGCCTTGCAGTTGCACAAATTTTTGACCGGTTTCGGTTTGATAAAAGGCAATCAGCTGGTCCAGTTCCTGTTCGGTAAATGCATTGCTGTAGAGTTCAGCCATCTGTTTCTCTACCTCAGGCATGGTGGCTTGCATCATCTCATGAAACCCCTGGGCAAATGCTTCAGAGGTCTCTTGCCGTTGTGCCTCAGTTGCCTGAGGGAAGTGACGTTTGAGATCCTGCCCAAACCCCTGAATGACCATGGGGGTAATACGCTGGGTGAGCATTTTAAAGGTTTGGTTTTGGCTTTTATCTGCCTGCATCACCTTAAACAGCTGTTGGGCCTTGTTCGGCGGGGTATCAGCTGCCATGGCGGATGGAGAGAGAAAGAGCGCAAGGGCAAAAAGAGCAGCCATGGATTTCAACATCATCATTTCCTTACCAATGTAAAAAAGAGCTATGCGGTTAGGTGCAGCCACAGGGCTGGGCTTTAGGGATTGGATACCCCATCTCTTCCCAGGCGATATCATCTAAATCAAACACCGGACCATCCACGCAGACCCGGCGATAGTTCCAACCCATCTCTCCCCCCACACGAATGGGGGCGACGCATCCGGCACAGCCACCAAACCCACACGCCATGTGCTCCTCCATCGAGGCTTGGCCACGCAGACCAAACTGTTTGGCGACCCTATAAGCCGCGGCCATCATGGGGGTTGGTCCACAGGTGTAGAGTAGGGTTTGTGCGCGCTCTGCATCACTCAGGGCAGCCAAATAGTGACTGGCGAGGTCGGTTACATAGCCTTGGAACCAACCGGTACGTGGGGTTAAAGCGGCAACACGGCTGTTGATACCCTGTGTCTGAAGCTTGGCCAGGGCCATATTGGTTTGGTGATCAATGCCAGGTAGGGGGGTGGTTGCGGTTTCCAGGGGAAAGGGGCTTTCACTCTCCATACCCAAAAAGAGTGTGGTTGCTACCCCACGCTTGGCCAAGCTGCGGGCCATAAAGTCCACAGGGGCCGCGCCCACCCCCCCCCCAATTAACAGCGCTTGTTTGGGGGCTTCAATGGGATCAAAAATTCGACCGATCGGTCCCATGAGTACAACCTCAGTACCGGGCTGCCACTGGCGCATGACATCGGTCCCACGGCCCACCACTTTGTAGAAGATATCCACCGTACCAGCTTGAGCATCTGCATCCAGAATAGAGAGTGGACGGGGCAGGGTGGTGGTGGGACCACAATCGACCTGAACAAAGTGCCCAGGCTGACAGCGTTGGGCCAACTGAGGTGCGTGAAAACGGATCACATACTGATCCCCAGGCTCGGCTCGGTTAAACAGAACCTTAGCGGATAGCTTGTGCAAAGCAGGGCGTGATGCTTGGGACATGGGGCAACCTCAGAAAACAGGCGAAAGTGGAAGGCCCATTGTATCGAGATCTATCCACTTCGGCTAAGGGGAATCTGTATACAAAAAGATACAAAAAAGGGCGGATCCATCGGGATCCGCCCTTTTCATACCTGACCCTTACAGGCGGTGTCATCCATGGTGGTTAGGATTACCGCCCAATTTAAGGGTTAACCCTCTTCCCCAACATCGTCAGGTAGGGTAAAGAGTGTGGTTGCGCTGAGGGTGTTCATGAACATTAAACCACCCCCCTCACGGGCAAGGTTGCCCTTGTCAAAAATGAACTCAAAAAGCTCATCGGCCTCTTCGCCAGCAACCATAATGGTTACCATTTTGACCGCTTCAGACTCAGGAAGGCGTCCCGCTTTACCCTTGGCTGGGCGTAGCTGGGCAATACCCCGCAAACCCACCGAGTTGGCGGTGTTAACCCCACGCTCATGCAGAGCTTTGAGAACCTCTTTATCACTGCCATCATCTGGAAGATAGGCGGTGATCATTTTATTATTAACCAGCTGAGTTCCCGACATGGTCGTCTCTCCTTAGCCGGCTTCCTGCAGGCGTTGAATGACCTCCTGCGGGATATAGGTAGCCGCTTTTTCCAGTGGGGTCACATACATAAAGCCCATACCCGGTGTATCTAGATTACCGGCTAGGTAGGCACTATTAAAGACCAGATCCTGCTGCTCTTTGGAGACCACCAGGTTGACCACCTCTTTTTCTACCTCAACGGCGACACCCAGGGCACCCAAACGCTCACGGACACCACTACCTTTGGCATAATAAACGGTCGCACCTTGAGCACCCGCTTCACGGGCTGCTTTGACGATCACATCGCCCAAGCCACGTTGTACGATGCAGGTGATGAGAGAGACGTCGGTAAGATAGGTGATATTACGTTCGCTCATATCGCTTGGACCTCTTTATCAGGAGATGTACTACCCGCCTGGGTGGCTGCTTTGGTCTGCGCATTGGAGCGGAAACGCACCCACAGACCTGTGATCAATACAGAGAGAATAGGACAGATGGAGGCCATGGAGAGAATGCCGAAGCCTTCCAACGCATCCACAGCATTACCAAAGCCCAGGCCCATCGCCAGCACCAGTGGTACCGTAATGGGGCCGGTGGTCACCCCTGCACTATCCCAGGCCACGTTGACAAACTCTTCCGTGGAGAAATAGGTCAGGACAATACCCAAGCCGTAACCGGGGATCAGCAACCACTGTAAGGGCAATTCAAAGATCAGCTTAGCCAAACCGATGGCCAGGCCAAAAGCCACACCGATGGAGACGGCCATCATCAGGGTTTGCTTTTTGAACACACCGTTGGTCAGGTTTTCCACCGTGGCACCCAAGGCGTTCAACGCGGGTTCTGCCAAGGTTGCACCAAAGCCCAATACCCAGGCAAAGCCCAAGGAGAGGATCAAACCCACCACCGTACTGTAGATGGGGCCGTAGTTGGTGACCATATCGCCCATCATCATTTTGATTTCGATGAAGGAGGCAGGAACCAATGATCCGGACTGTTCGCCCAGCGCTGACAAACCGTAGGTCAGACCCAGGTTGAAGATACACATACCCACAATAGTCAGGGTAATACCATAGGTGATCTCACCTGCGTTCTTAACCTGCTCTTTGAGCAAGTAGCGCAGAACCAGGTAAAGGAACAGCACCAGTGGCAAGATCGCCCGAATACCCAAAATGACTTCACCACCAGGGGAAGACTCATACCAAGGGGCTGGGCCAGTGGGTGCGGAAGCGGCGGCCAACTTGGCGGCTTCAATAATCTCAGCTGGGGTCACCGTAGCGGCTAAAACCAAGGAGAGAATCAACACACCAATGATGGGGAAGATAGAAGCCAGGGTTACAATACCAAAGCCGGAGAGACCGGAGTCCCCTTTACCCGCTGCTGCTGCGATACCGATACCCAAAGAGAGAACCAAAGGTACCGTAACTGGGCCGGTGGTTACTGCACCGCAGTCCCAAGCCAGACCCAGAATTTTAGAAAGTTCGGGGTTGCCGGATGCATAAATGGTTAAGACCAAGGCGGGTGCCAAGGACATATAAACCATGGGTTTGAGGCTCCAACCATAGAGGAAACGCAAGGTTCCCAAAATAGCAGCCAGACCCACACCACCACCCACAACCAGGACCAAAATACCGGACCAGTCGTTGAGTAGTGCATAAAGGTAAGGTGCCCGTTCGACCGAAACAATCTGTCCTGCCTGTTTCAGTGCGCCAATGGCTGGTTCGGCAAAGGTCACCCCAATACCCAGCATAAAGGCAATCAGTAGCACAACCGGCAAGGGTGATTTTTTCGGTAGGGTATTACCGATCACCTCACCAAAGGGCATAAGACCCAGTTTTAACCCCTCCATAAAGAACATCAAACCTATACATACAGCGAACAGGCCTGCGGTAATGGAGAAGGAGTCCTGCACCAACTGGCGCAGTACAAAGAACTGGAACAGGGCCAGATAAATGGCCAGGGGTACCACAGCTTTAAGCTGATCCAAAAAGCGGACCGAAATATAAGGCTTGAGTAGTTTGAAGACATCCACAGAGCGGAGCTTCACAGGTGGAGGGGAGTAGGGTTTAACATTACCCTGTTCATCTTGCTCCAGCTTAGGGGTCAGATTGTTGTAACTGATCTCGTTACGCTCAATCGTCGTCTCACGCTGGTAATCACCGTACCGGTAGTTTGGCCCCATGGTGGCGATCCGTTTGGCTGGGGTTATACTTAAAATGCACTCTTAAATTAAGTCATACGAACCACCAAAATAGTGGTAATTAATATATAGAGTGCTGCTTGATTAGTAACGCACTGATGTTAATGGTTTAACAAAAGACATCCCAAACACTATGTCTGGGATGTCTCTATTGGTCAACCCTCTTGATGGACAATACGTCCAGCAAGAACCGTATATTTTACACGACCTTTGACAGCACGCTCGGCAAAGGCCGTATTTTTACTACTGCCATGTAGCGCTTGGCTGGTCACCGTCCACTGTTCTTGAGGATCGAACAGCACGACATCTCCCATACAACCTGGGGTTAACGTACCCCGATCCAGGCCCAGCAAACGGGCAGGGTTACAGCTGATGGCGGCTAAGGCTTTACTCAGAGGTAAGACCCCTTGGTTGACCAGCTCCAAAGTAATGGGTAAGAGTGTCTCCAAACCTACCACACCATTGGCAGCGTGACAGAAAGGTACCCGTTTGCTGTCCTCTTCATGGGGGGCGTGGTCGGTGGCAATAACGCCAATGGTACCACGGGCCAAGGCCTCTTGCAGGGCATGGACATCCCGCTTATTCCGCAAGGGTGGGGCCATTTTGGCGTTGGTGTCGTAATCCCCCACATCGGTATCGTTGAGTACCAAATGGTGGGGTGCAGCTTCACAGGTTACCTTCAGCCCCTTTTCCTGAGCCTTGGCAACCGAGGCCACAGCTCCGCCACTGGAGATGTGGGCCACATGGTAGCGTCCCCCAGTCAACTCAACCAAACGGATATCCCGTTCCACCAAAATATCTTCTGATGCGTTGGGAATACCGGGCAGGCCCAGGCGGGAGGCGACCTCTCCTTCGTTCATACACCCGCAGCCAACCAGACCGCTATCTTCTGCGTGCTGAATGATCAATGCACCAAAGGCACGGGAATAGTCCAGGGCACGGCGCATGATGCCACTGTTCATCAGTGGTAGGCCATCATCAGAAAAAGCCACACATCCGGCTGCTTTCAACAACCCTATTTCGGTCAGCTCTTTGCCTTGTAACCCTTTGGAGATAGCACCAATGGGGAACAGATTGGCAAAACCAGCCATACGGGCTTTATCGAGCATATAACCGGTGACACTGGGGTCATCGTTAACCGGTTTGGTGTTGGGCATGGCGGCAACGGAGGTCACACCACCCGCTGCAGCAGCGCGGGTACCACCAGCAATGGTCTCTTTATACTCAAAACCGGGTTCACGCAGGTGCACATGCATGTCTACCAAACCGGGTGCTGCGATCAGGCCATCGGCTTCAATAACCGGTATATCTGCTGGGGCAGCCAGTTTACCAATTTCACGGATAACACCATCGACAATGAGAATATCCGCCACACCGTCATGGGCATGGGCTGGATCGACCACCCGAGCGCCACGAATGAAAAGGGATTCTACGCGCATCATGCTGACTCCCCTAACTGAGCCGCGTTACGGGCTGCACCGGTACAGAGGTGATAGAGCACCGCCATACGTACCGCCAAGCCATTGGCCACCTGCTCCAAAATAACCGAGCGGTTGGGGTTGTCGGCGACATCAGATGCAATCTCTACCCCACGGTTGATGGGGCCAGGGTGCATAACCAGTGCGTGGGGCTGTGTTAACTCCAGCCGTTCACGGGTCAGACCCCAATATTCAAAATATTCCCGGACACTGGGTAGATAGGCTGCGGTCATACGCTCCAGTTGCAGACGCAACATGATAATGACATCCACCTCTTCCAAGCCCTCTTCCATATTGTGGTGAACCTTAATATCAAACACTTTTTCTGCTTGGGAAGGCATAAGGGTAGGGGGGCCAACAAAACGTACATTGGCACCGAGCGTACGCAGTGCAAACGCGTTGGAGCGGGCCACCCGGCTGTGTAGCACATCACCACAAATGGCCACATTCATCCCTTCAAAGTTGGTTTTACCCATCTCTTCCAGGTGATCCTGAATGGTCAGTAGATCCAACAGTGACTGAGTGGGGTGTTCATGTTGACCATCCCCCGCGTTGACAATGCCGGCATCCAAATGGCGGGTCAAAAAGTGCGGGGCACCGGAATCGCCATGGCGTAAGACCACCACATCGGGGCGCATGGCCTGTAGGGTTGCCATGGTATCCAGCAGGGTCTCCCCTTTGGCCGCAGAGCTGCTGGAGGCTGAGATGTTAATCACATCCGCGCTCATGCGTTTGCCAGCCAACTCAAAGGAGGTACGGGTACGGGTGGAGTTTTCGTAGAAAAGATTGATAACGGTCTTGCCACGTAGGGTGGGGACCTTCTTGACTTCGCGGTAGTTTACATCGCGAAACGCTTGGGCAGAATCTAAAATGGCGCCGATCTCATGACGGGCCAAGCCATCCATTCCAAGCAGGTGGCGGCGGGTCCAGGCATTCTGTTCCGGGTCCATCGTCACTCCTTAAGATCATGATGGGCAATCTGCCCACAGGTTTTCTAGGATGAGGCGCGGGTGTGAACCAGCGTCAAACTCTGATCCTCATGGGTAATCATTTTTAGATTATCCCGTAGATCCGTTGGCATCTGTTTGGCACAAAAATCGGGCTGAACGGGGAGTTGCCGATGGCCCCGATCAACCAACACAGCCAGTTTCACCATATCGGGCCGACCAAACTCAAACAGGGCATCCATACCGGCCCGTACCGTACGACCAGAATAGAGCACGTCATCCACCAAAATTACCTGTGCATGTTCAACATCCAACATACCCAGATCGGTGCTACCCACGGTTGGGTGGGGACCAATGGTACTCAGATCATCACGGTAAAAGGTGATATCCAGAAACCCAATAGGTAGATCAACTTTGAGGGCTTGACTCAAGTGATCCCGCAACTGTTGGGCGATGACCGCTCCGCCACGGCGAATACCGACCACGCACCATTGCGTTGGGTTGCTGATGGATGGGAGGATGGTCTCCGCAAGGTCTGCAATGGCTTGCTGGATCTGATCCGATGTCATAATGGTATTTTCAAGAGTGCCGTTCATGGGCGGTATTGTGGCCCAGAGGATTTTGCATTGCAATGAAAATGCGGGCATAAACAAGGGTAAAAAGCAAATGGTCAAACGGTTAAAATTGGAAGCCCTTAGCTCTGGCTTTCTAAAGGTTGTACGTGTGGTTGTGGATTATACGCGTCGTGATGGCCGTGCCAGTGGTCCGCACCCTTTAGAGTGTGTGCATCGTCCCCCTGCCGCGGTGGTGATTCCCTACGACCCTGTGCAGGATGAGCTGGTGTTGGTCCGGCAATTTCGGATTGGTGCCTATATGGAGAATGCGCAGCGGGGTTGGACCTTGGAATTTCCCGCAGGCCTGTGTGACCAGGAGCATGACCCTGAGCAGACCGCCCGCCGTGAACTGTTGGAGGAGACAGGCTATGCGGCCATTCATACAGAAACAGTGATGAATTTTTTGGTTAATCCTGGCTTTGTCAGTGAGCGTATCTATCTCTATATGATGACCATTGATATCCACAACCCGATCTCGGAAGGTGGGGGGTTGATTCAAGAGCAAGAGGATATAGAACGGGTCCGTTTATCTTATGCTGAGGCACTGGAGATGGTGGCAGATGGGCGTATGGATGGTGGACCAGCGATTTTGGCCCTGCAATGGTTAACCCTGCATCGGGCACGTATTCGTGCGGCCGTGGGCATAACACCCTAGCGTTTACGGATGCCTTGACCATGAACCCCCCAACCCTCTTTCGTGTTGGGGTGACACACTGGCAACAACCCGATAAATTATGCCCCGGTTTCCCTTTTGTCTGGGCCGGGCTTTGTCTCTAAAAACGGAAAGTATAATGGGCATGGATGCTTCCACCGCACCCTCTTCTTCATCCCGCTGGCTACCTGCAGTGATACTGTTGGTGTTAGGTGTGGTCTATATCGGTTTTAGCCTGGAGAGTTGGCAGCTTAAAACCTACCCAGATACCGATAGCTATTTGGTTTTTGGGCAACAATCCTTTGCGGAGGTACTGGCTCACTCCCGCACCATGGGGTATCCCATCCTAGCCTATCTGCTCAAGGGTGTGACCGGCACTTATGATGCCATGCCACTGCTACATGCCATCCTCCACGTCATGGCAACCGTGCTGTTTTGGTATGGCCTAAAAAGTTATGGCTTACGCCCCTGGTCAGCTTTTGTGGTGACCCTGCCGGTGCTGTTTGCCAATATGATCCGCTACTTCACCCATGCCCTGTTAACCGATGCCCTGGGTTTGAGCCTGGTGGTGTGGGTCATGGGTCTGCTCTTACTGGCCTTGGCCCATCCCAAACGCCGCCTCTACTGGGTGGGGTTGGGTATCATGGTGTTTGTGGCCTTTCAAGTCAGGCCGGCCAATCAGGTTCTGGTTCCAGCTCTGGTTTTGATCGGGGGTTTGCTATATCTCATCCGCTATGGTCGGCAGCGTAGTGAGACAGCTCCGGGTTTTTGGCCTGTGATGGGCCGTTTAACGGCAACAGGCTTTATACCCTTGTTGGGCTTTTTTACCCTACGTTTGCTGGTGGTGGGACATTTTGGTCTGGTCTCGGCCACCGGGATACCCCTGATGGGTATTGCGGGGTCACTGATTACCCAGGATCTGGTGCCTCAGCTGAGTGAAGAGGTGCAACCCCTGGCACAGACGTTGGTGGATAATCGTAAAAAAACCCAATATGAGGTACCGTTCAGCACCCTGGGTTGGATCCGCTATGGCGAGTGGTATCGTCAATATGACTGGAACAATTTTAACAGTGGTGTGATGCAGCATGCGTTGCGCATGAACAATGGTAATTGGGTGAAAATGGATCGGGCCATGCAAAAACTGGCCATTGAGGTCTTTAAACTACGTTTTTCACTCTATACCAAATGGTTGATGGCAGCTTCTGGTGATGCATTAGGGGTGTTGTTGCGACGGGACTTTAATATGCAGGTAACCGCCCTTATGTGGCTTTTGGCGGCCATGGTATACCACGCTGGTCGTGCCATATGGGTGAGACAATACAACCGTATACCCCCGGTACGCTCGACACAGGCGGTATGGGAAAGCTCGGTGATCTTTACCTTGAGCATGCTGTATCTGGGTATGTCCACCCTGTTGATCATTCTCAGCGCCCCCCCCATTGAGCGCTATCTCTACAACTCGGCCGCTTTCCTACCCGGCCTGTTGGCCCTGTTGGCTTTTCTTAAGCTGGAAGATGTGTGGCGTATGTGGGGTGCAAAAAAGATCTCGGCAGATGGATAGGTCTGCCTTTATGTCTTTGGGCGAACCAGCTCACTGGCCATATATTTTAAAAGCTTCCAACCGGTTGGTAGCGCTTTAAAGTGGGTCTGTCCTGCCAGTCGTGCCCGTTCATGTACTGGGAACTCAGCCCGTTTGAGCTTTAAGCGGTAACTGCGTACAACCATCTCCAGATCAATGGAGAGCCCATAGTCCCGTGGTGCAATGGCTTTAAAGGCAGCGACCCGCATACCACGCAAACCGTGTAGTACATCCCACACATGGGCGCCTCTGTCCCGGCGCCAGATGAGCGCGGCGAGCATAGAGATACCCTGTACAAACCATTTTCGAGGTTTTAACAGTTGGTCATCTTCTTCATTGTGGGCACCAGACCCTAGACGGCTGGCCACCACCAGATCATGACCCGCTTCAAACAGAGGTTTAAACTGTAAAACGGCCAAGGGATCAATGCTGCCCTTGGGGTGAAACAGTACCAACACATCGGTCTGACAGTGTTCAAAAGCCTCCAGATAGGCCGCATTGTAGCCCGGAGTCTGTTGGGTGTGGACCGTTATGCCCTGTTCCCGCAAAAAAGTATCGGTCCCATCATGAGACCCCCCATCCAGGGCATAGACCGCATCAAATTGGTCCAGAGGCAGGTTGGGTAGATCGTGACGGCACCCCTCTAACTCATTAAAGGTTAGCAGGCACAGGGTGATGGTGGGTGTATCACTCATGGTGCTTTCCAACCACAATCAGCCAGATCAGAGATCCAATCTTCCACCAGCGTCAGTTCAAGCGGCTCCATCAGCTGTTGCTCAACCAACCATTGGTAACAGGTGCGTAGGTTGGCGGTTAGGTTGGCTGTACCGGGGGGGAGATCCAGCTTTGCCAGACCGGCGGCAATGTCAGCATTGTGCAGATAACCCGGTACTTCATCCCGGAAGTCCCGATTCAGATCATGCTCATTACGTTCCTGCCAGACGGTGGGGCTGAAAAACAGCACTTTCCAACCACAGCTCCAGGCCAACCGTTGGGCTACAAAACTACGCCAGATATCGGTCATGCGGAATGAGCAGGTTGCGGGAAGATAAAGCAGTGGAAAAGCATCCCGCCACCAGAGGGTATTTTGGCTGTTAAAGGGGCACCAGACCCCATCATTCAACACCACCTGCCGGTTGGGTTCAAACACACGGGGCAGGGGTAGTGTTAAGCGATAAATGGCATCCACGTCGGGATTATCATCCGCCAAACCTTGCTGAATGGGGCAATCAGCCGAGAGGGTTTGCCCCAGTTCGGGCAGGGGATTGCGTACCGTATCCAGGGGCAGACCCCGGGGCCAGAGTGGAATTTGCGTATCATCGGCTTGCAGGAACAGACCGTAGACATTCAGCCAGCCAGGCTGATCCACGGTGGGGGCTTGTACCTGCCGATTGCGGTCGGCAAAAAACTCAGCCCTAGGCCAGTTGTCATCATCGGTTTCCAAAATACGTTCTGTACCTTGGGCGATGGCCTTGAGATAGGCAATATTCTTACGGGCATAGTGCTTGGTGGGGCAGGATTGACCCAACCGAAAACGGCTGGCACGTTGTTGTTCCAAGCTTAGGAAATCACACCCATCCAAGGCAAACGAACTGGGAGACTTGCTGTCACCTGCAAGGATAAAATCATATCCTGCATCTGCACAGCCTTTAGCTAAGGCTTGCATAACCGGGTTTGGGGCATTGATAGAGGTAACAACGAGTGTGGTTTTCATAATCGATGTAAGATCAACGAAGATTCCGACAAAAACCCGCAGGTTTCGCCCCTGGTTTGGGATCCATCCATGGCGGTGATGAAGTGACGCACAGCCATTTGAAAAGATAATCTTTTCAGATCCTTGAGTCTGGGTTAGGCGGAATCCGTTCCCTTTCCTGTGGAGTGATAAGAGTCATGTGATGGCATAACGCGGAGGCCATAACATCATAGTCGCCTTTCAGATGCAACTTTGATGCCGTGCCTTGGCTGAAAGATCTTGCAGCCAAGGGTGATCGCTTGGGGTCTATCCCTGTTCAGCGCCCCCTTTTTTTCCAACCGATTGCCGATGACAAACCATTGCCCCAACATTTTTACAGATGTAGAATATGGGGTGTGAGATGTTTTTGATGGCTCACTTCAATATGTGCGACAAATAGGCGGGTGCCTGCCATTATCGAAGGGCGACCCCAAGAGCCGGTCTATACCTAAGCCCGGCCTTTTTTTTGTCTTTTTTCAGAAACTTGTCTCGTTCTGTCTGATCTCTATTGCACACTTTCCACAATATGATAACGTGGTTTTTCAAGACCTGAAAAACCGTGCGCATTCCCCTGCATGCTGATCCGCACGGATGGGTGAATGATGAACACATATAAGCGTGATTGATCACATTTTTGACGTTGAAGGAGAATAGGGCATGACCGATACCCAAATCACCCGAATTCGCAACGTAGCGCTGTTGGCTCATGGCGGCGGTGGTTCAACCACCCTGGCAGAGACCCTGTTCTTCAATGCGGGTGTGATTTCAAAACGTGGCACCGTGGAGGGGGGCAACACAGTCCTGCGTTCCGAGCCCGAAGAGTTGGAGCGGGGTCTGACCATCTCACCACAGATCGGTCATTTTGAGTGGAAAGGGGTGGATGTTAACCTGATCGATACCCCTGGATACATCGATTTTATTGAACATACCCGTGCTGTACTCAACGTGGTTGGGGGGGCGGTGCTGGTCTATTCCGGCGCTTCAGGGGTTAAGACAGAAAATACCCGTTTTTGGAACATGATCCAGGATGCCCAGGTTCCCGCGGTGGGTTTCGTCAATAAGATGGATAAACCCCGTGCAGACTTTATCCGTGTTTTGGGTGAGATTGAACAGGATCTAGAGGTGACCACCCTTCCGGTTACCGTACCCATTGGTCAGGGTGAAGCGTTTGAAGGCATTGTTGATCTTATTCCCATGACGGCTTGGTCCGCCAAGGATGGTCAGTTCACTCAGATCGACATGCCCGATTCGGTTAAAGATGATGTGGAATACTACCGGACCCAGTTGATTGAAAAAATCATTGAGACCGATGACGATTTGCTGGAAGCCTATCTGGAAAATGAAACGCCCCCCACCGAAGAGCAACTGCATCATGGCCTAAAAGAGGCGGTCTTAACCCGTCGTCTGTTACCGATCTTCTGTGGTTCTGGCGGTGCCAATATTGGTGTGCGTGCCTTGGCCAACGGTATCAGCCGTTACCTGCCCAGCCCGGTGGATAAAGCCTCAATCAAACCGTTGATTGGGGTGAATCCCGATAACCGGGAGCAGGAAATTGCCCGTACACCCAGCTCGGAAGATCCTTTCTCAGCCGTGGTGTTTAAAACAGCCATTGATCCTTTTTCCGGTAAATTATCGGTGGTACGCATCTTCTCTGGTGAGATTAAGGCAGACTCCGCCTTCCTCAATGGTACGCGTGATGTCAAAGAGAAGGGGGGCCATCTCTACCTGCTGGAAGGTAATGATATGACCCAGGTGAACGTGCTCAAAGCGGGTCAAATTGGGGCCATTGCCCGTTTGGCCCACACCCATACGGGGGATACCTTGTGTGATACCAATGCGCCGATCCATTACCACCGCGCGCAGTATCAAGAGCCGGTCTTCTCCTATGCGGTAGAGGTTGGCACCAAGATGGAAGATAAGGTGTCCGCTGGTTTTGTGAAGCTGTGTGATGAAGATCCAACCCTGCGCTTTTATCGTGATGAAGATACCCGTGAGATGATTTTGGCAGGTATGGGGCAAACACACCTGACCATTACCCTGGAGCGTCTGGAGCGCAAATATGGGGGTAAAGCGGCACTTAAAACCCCCAAGGTGGCTTATCGGGAGACCTTATCCCGTGCGTGCCGTGTACAGGGTAAATTGAAAAAACAGAGTGGTGGTCGTGGTCAGTTTGGTGATTGCTGGATTGAAGTAGAACCCCTTGAGCGGGGGAGCGGCTTTGAATTTGAAGATAAAATTGTTGGGGGCGTTATTCCCCGTAACTTTATCCCATCGGTAGAAAAAGGTGTGGTTGAAGCGATGGGTAAGGGGACCGTGGGGGGGTATCCCGTGGTGGATGTTAAGGTACGCTTGGTGGATGGCTCCCACCACTCTGTGGATTCCTCAGATAACGCCTTTAAGACCGCAGGTTCTGTGGCCTTCCGTCATGCCATGGATGAGGGAAATGCGGTTCTGTTGGAGCCATTGATGAGTATGGAGATCTCTGTACCCGATGAGGTCATGGGCGATGTGATTGGTGATATGAACAGCCGCCGTGGGAAGATTACAGGTGTAACGCCCCGGGGTAATGGTCAAACCATCCATTGTGAAACCCCCATGTCTGAGATTCTGGATTATGGCAATAGCTTGAATGCCATGACCTCAGGGCGAGGTATTTACACCATGCGTCTGGCAAACTACCAGGAAGTACCCAGCCATATTGCCCGTAAAGTGTTGGAGAAAAATGAGGCGTAGCGATCACTTTGCCGGACGTGTTCACCAAAAAGGCCAACCCTATGGGTTGGCCTTTTTCATGTCTGTACAGTGTGTTATGAGCTTCTGTATGGAGCGTTGATTGGGAAAAGTGCTTTTTTCACTAAACTTGGACTAGGCCATAGCCGATACGTATATCAGGAGTAGTTTTTTACCGTCTCGACATCGCGAAGGAATGTGTGATGAGGCCCTTTGACAGTTACCCAGGTATGGTATCGATTTTAGATACACCGCAACGTCGCAGTGCTGATGGGGTTAAACAGACCCGTGCAGCCACGCAACATGTGGCGCACCTGGGTGGGCAACGTGCTTCGGCACGGGCTGTTCGTGGGGATTTTCAAAGCATTTTTCAGCAAACGCTAAACAAAACCGGAAAACGTTCCGATTAATGTAGGGTGTCACCACTGCAACCGTGCAGGGCATGACCCCACCGGAGCGCCCATTGGCGACATGGGGGGCAAACCATGGCTGATATACAAGTAACACAGGCTGAGATGGCCTATATCTCATCTCTGACACAACACCAATCTTCTGCTTCCAACAATACCCAACAGGGTGAGGAGGTGGAGGATGTAGCTGAGTCGATGAATCCTTTAACACTGGCCCAGCGTATGGGTGTTATCGCCAGTGATGAAGCGGAGTTCTCCTCACCTCAGCAGATGATTGCCTTTGCCAATCAACGGTTGCGGGATGAGCTACAAAAAGAGCTGCAGCGCGGTATGGGCAGCTATAAAAATGGTGAGGCTATAAATGCCTTCCAGGAGATGAATGGGGTCACAGATCCAGAACAGACCGCCAGTTTTATCGTCTCCCAAGCGGTGAGTTTCTTTGGAAACTACCTGGATAACCACAGCGATGAGAGCTTTGAGGATAACCTGGAAGGGTTCCGAACTCTCATCTCTGGGGCGATTGATAAAGGATTTTCCCAAGCACGTAATTTCTTGGGTGATGCAGTGAATGTCTTTGACGGTATCGAAGAGATGCTTGAAGAGACCAGAGAGCAGATTGATCATAAACTGGACCAATTCATGGAAGTCCAAATGCGTGATCAGCAAACGCCAACCAACGAACCGGTGGTGGACGAATAAGTGTTCATAGACACTTAACAAAGATAAAGAAGCGCCTCATGCGCGAAACCAAGAGGGCTTCAAAGGGTTTCCCTTTTCCCTTCATTTGGGGGGAGTTTCAGGACTGGCATGTTCCTGTTGCTCCCTTTTTTTTGTCCAAAATTTACACATGCAGTTAATGATATGTATGCAGAACCTGCCTTTCCCGTTGTCACTCTGCCTCTTTATTCATCAAATTTATGAAAGCTGCTTAAAAAAAAGCAGGCACTATTTTATGGATAAAGCTATAAATATCTTATAAAACAATGTATTAACGTTTGGCATGTCTTTTGATTTAGGATAAAGCGTACCCCAATTCTCAAACAGAGAAAGGTACGCGTGATATCCGGTTGCGCCGGACCCGTCAAAGGAGCATGACGAACATGATTAATCCTGCCGATACGCTAGATCCCGCCTCTACTTTCCCGCGGACTCCTCTACTCCGGGCAGAACTCGCTTCGCGTAGCGAACACACACTGCTCGTTCTCCTTCGTGGTGCTATCCTGACGGGCCTTGCACTGTATGGGGCGCTTGCGCTCTATCTTTTACCGGAAACCCTCACATTGCTGGTGGATGCCTTGTCTGGCTGACACGCATGCGTATGACGCCATGTGGGAATGGGCAAGATGTTGAATCAATCAGGCCCATTCCCACAGGGCGCGTTATACCCCTTGTTAAATAGCCCTTCTGACCGTGTAGTTCTTCAGTATACTATCCTTCATTGATCTGCTTAATCTCTGATATATCGAAATTTATGTATCATCTTGTAGATGGTAAAAGAACAGCATGACACCATGTGTGGCTTACAGGGGTGTGCCTAAGTCTGTGCATACCAAGCTTGTATAAAATGGTTTAATCCTAAATAAACGCACCATAGATCACATGCAGTATTCGACCCTCTGCCCAACTCACGCTATAATGCCGCCCTTATCTTTATAAAGCTCAGCCTTTAGGGGCTGTGAACCATAGGGAATGTCACCTCATTTCCAAAGAGAACGGAGTACAGCACCATGGCACAAGTCATTGACGGTAAGGCAATTGCACTATCGGTTCGAGAACAGTTAAAGGTTGAGGTAGAGCAACTGCAAGCTGATCATCAACTTACCCCTGGTTTGGCTGTGGTGCTGGTGGGTGAAGATCCAGCCTCTCAGGTGTATGTGCGCAATAAAAAGAAGGCGTGTGAAAATGCGGGTATTGCCTCTTTTTCTCATGAACTACCGGATACCACCTCTGAAGTGGATTTGTTGAACCTCATCGAGCAGCTCAATGGGGATGACAAGGTACATGGTATTTTGGTGCAGCTGCCACTCCCTAAACATATTGATGAGCAAAAGGTGTTGGAGGCAATCTCCCCAGCCAAGGATGCCGATGGTTTTCACCCCTATAACGTTGGCCGGTTGGCCACAGGTGATCCCACCTTTCAACCCTGCACCCCTTGGGGTGTGATGGAGATGTTGAAGGTGACCGGCGTAGACCCCAACGGCAAGCATGCGGTGGTTATTGGTCGTTCCAATATTGTGGGTAAGCCTGTGGCCCTGATGTTATTAGCCGCCCATGCAACGGTTACGGTTTGCCACTCCCGTACCCCAGATCTGGAAGCCACCGTCAAACGGGCTGATATTGTGGTTGCAGCGGTTGGTCGCGCCAAAATGGTCCCAGGAAGCTGGATTAAAGAGGGGGCTGTGGTGATTGATGTGGGTATCAACCGTGGTGAAGATGGCAAGTTGTGTGGTGATGTGGATTATGCAAGCTGCTTTGAGCAAGCTTCTGCCATTACACCCGTCCCTGGTGGTGTCGGCCCCATGACCATTGCCATGTTGTTAAAAAATACTGTAGAAGGTGCCAAGCGTAGCCGTGGTGTCGCCTGATTAAACAGCCCAGCCAAGGCTTGAAGAAGGTTCTGTTTTGCTAAAATAGAGAAATCGCTTCTCATCGACCTTGGCCACCCAGGTTGGATGGATCGATCTTAGCTTGGGATACTCTGTTTAAGTGTGGATTATAAAAACCCCTCACCGTTTGGTGAGGGGTTTTTTATGGTCGCTCTCTTAGCTTGGTAAACTTTGAAAGCCAGGGGAGATTTGGTGGTAAAGTAGACATACACCAACCTATTAACCAACAGGAGCAGGGTTATGACCATTGCCACATGGGTCGCGCAAATTATTGGTCCACTCTATCTGATGGTGGCATTGGGTATGGTCCTAGACCCAAAACGGTATCAGGAACTGATTGAGATCTTTTTAGAAAGCCCTGTATGGACCTATATGGGGGGGGTGGTGGCGCTAAGTTTTGGTCTGGTTATAATCAATATCCATAACGTATGGGTACTGCAATGGCCTGTGTTGATTACCATCCTAGGTTGGCTGGCTCTGTTTAAAGGTGCCATGCTGATCCTCTATCCTGCACCTGTTCTACGTCTGTCCAGATCTTGGTTTACGGAACCTCATGATCTGTTGATGGTGGCGATTGGGGCAGGGAGCTTTGGCCTGTTGCTGACTGTCTTGGGGTATGCTTAAACGCGGTGTTATCCCAGAGATCGCCCCAGCAGCACCCTCCGTATCCTAAGGGTCACGCCGATTGGCCATTGGCTTGGCTAAAGGAATGGTGAAAAAGAAAGAGGAGCCTTGTCCCACATGGCTTTGCACCCAAATTTTTCCACCATGCATCTGCACAAAACTTTCACAAATGGCCAAACCCAGGCCGGTTCCTTTGGTTTTTCGGGTAGATGAGTTATCCAGTTGGCTGAAGAGTCTAAAAACCTGCTGAACCTGATCTTCAGGGATACCACAGCCACTATCTGAGACGCAAAACTGCGCATAATCCTGTTTTTGTTGAATAGAGAGGGTAATGGAACCTTGCTCGGTAAATTTTATGGCATTACCCATCAGGTTGATTAAGACCTGTTCAATACGCTGTGGATCGGCCTGAATAAGACAAGGTTGTTCCTGTTTATCAATAAGTTTTAGTCCCTTATCTTCAGCTTGAGACTGGATGGCTTCAAAAGCTTTTTCAACCAAGTGACGACTCTCAACAACTTGTAGAGACATCTCCATTTTACCGGCTTTGATTTTAGAAAAATCCAACAGATCATTCACCAAAGAGAGAAGGCGATCACCATTCCTAACCGCAGTAGCAATCAGTTTGGTCGCTTTGTCTGGTAGCTTGCCTGCAACCCCACCATGGACCAATTTTAGACTGCCTAAAACTGATGTAAGCGGTGTTCGCAATTCATGACTCATGGTGGCAAGAAACTGATCTTTGGTCTGGTTGGCCTGTTCAGCAATACGACGGGCCTCTTTAAGTAGAACTTGCTGTTGGGTCAACGACTGGTTTTGGATAATGAGCTTTTGTTGATTGAGGCGTAGTTCCATATTAGAGATAACCTGGCGGCTTAATCTTTCCAGCGCCAGCTTTTGTTCATCGTTGAGATGTTTGGGTTGGTCATCGATCACACAGAGTGTCCCAATGGCATGATGACTGGGGGTAACCAGTTGTGCACCGGCATAAAAGCGTATGTTGGGTGCTTGTGTTACCAAAGGGTTATCATGAAAACGTTGATCCAGACGTGCATCCTCCACTTCAAAAATAGTCTCTTCTAAAATGGCATGGGCACAAAAGGCAATTTCCCGGCTGGTATGGTCAACATCAACACCAACTTTGGATTTGAACCACTGTCGCTCAGGATCAATAAGGCTGATTAAAGCAATCGGTACATCGCAGATATAGGCTGCCAATTGGGTTAAATCATCAAAAATTTGTTCCGCCTCGGTATCTAAAATTTGATAACGATACAGGGCATCAAGACGATGAAGCTCATCGGTTGGTGGTTTGGCGCTTTGCATAATGCTCTCCGTCCTTTAAAGGCTACAAATGGCCTTCATACAGACCCACGTCTGGATCGCACCCCGACGATAAAATGGGTATGAGGCATACAATATCATGTACGTGCTCCATACTCATGCATAGTAGGACAACCATGTACCAACAGATGTTCCTGAGTTCTTTATAGAGATGGGCCAACTCTAAGCGCTGACAATGCTTAAGTTATACAAGCGTTGGTACCCCCCAAAAATGGTGTGGTGATCAGGGCCAGTACGGAAAAACAACGATAGGCGGAAGTTGATACTGTATCGGGCAGGGGGTGGGTGCGCCAATGACCTAATTACCCAATGTTGACCATCAAGGCCGTGACTGTCGATAAGAAGACTGTATAAGTTTAAGCCCATTGACCGAACGGCATGGCACACAGGGTAAAAAAAACCGGGCTTGCATAGGCAAGCCCGGTTTTAATTAAATAACTGCGGTCAAGTGGATTACCACTCTCCATGGTCCACAATGGTACCACCAGAGATCCCAGCTTTCTCTTTAACCATCGCCTGCATCTGCTGGGCTTCGGTTTTAGAAGAGTAGGGGCCGAGCTTTAGGCGAATAAGGTCTTGCCCAGCCAGGGTCGTGGTCTCTTGCACCATGGGTAGGTTACCTTCAGCTTCACGCAGAGCGGCCAGTTTACGTTTGGCGCTGTTAACCGCGTTTTTGGAGGTAAAGGCCCCCAGTTGCACCATATAACCACTATCAACGCGGTGGTTGGCTATGGGGGTGGTCTGACGTTTTTTGCTAACACGGCGTGTTGTGGATCTCTTGTACTTGGTGCTCGCAATCTTTCTGGACTTTTTGGGTGTTGCTTGAACATGTTGGGCCGTGGCAATGCGGTGATTAACCACAATACTGGCCAAACTGGTCATCTCATGCACCATGGCATTCATACGTGCAGCCTGGTTTTTGTACTTAAATGGTCCAATACGTACCCGGTGGAAGAGACGCCCATCCACCATTTTCGCTTCACGGAAAACCGGAATATCCTGGGTTGGCCAATCCATGGTTTGAATTTTCATCTCCATATCTTCAGCCGCATCCGAGCTGGAGAAAGCAGCAACCTGTACCGAGTAACCACGGCGCTGTTTGCCTGTATAACTACGGTGCTGTTTAGCCGTTGCCACAGTATCCCGCACGGGGGGGACATGTTTGGCTAACATTTTGGTGGTGGTGATTTCATTGGGATGGCTGCGCTTGCGCACCATAATCCCATCCAGTTTTAGATCTTGGGCCAGTGCCTCCGTCAGCTCGGTGGCCTCTTGTGCACTGGCGAGGGGTCCAAAACGTACCCGATGATAAAGGCGACCATTAACCCGTGCTTTTTGGGTAACGACAGGCCATGTGCGTCCTTCAATCTTGCGTTTGGCCAGGATATTACGCTGGGCTTGTGCCACAGATGCTTTCATATGAGAAGCAACCTGAACAAAGATCAATCCACCCTTAGTCGTGGTAAAGGATTGTTCATCTTCAGCAATCATCTCATCACTTCTTGGGGCAGGAGGTGCCGTCGCTGTGATCAGATCATGTGAGGCGGTAGCTTTTTGAAATGCTGTTTGGGGTGATGCCCTATGGGGAATAATCTCGCCAGCATTAGGTTTAAGCAACATTTCGTCAGCACGCAGCTGTGTACTGCGGTAGCGCTCTTTATTGGCTTGTAGACGTTGCTCTAAACGGCTAACCCGTTTGGCATTTTGGGTTTTATCTACCGTTTTGGCCACCGTTTTGGCCACCGTAACCGGTTTGGTTTTCTCTGTGGTCTCAAGTTTGGTTACGGAGTCGCGCTGTTTAACCAGCATGCGTACCCGCTCTTCCAAAGAGGCAATCTTTAAACGGGAATTGGCATATTCCGCCAATTCACGCTTGGTATTGCGGAGTTCCTGACGTGTTGAAACCAGTTCGGTCTGGGTCTGTTTCAGATCCTGTTCCAGTTTCTGCATCTTACCCTGTTTGCTACCTAACGCAGCGGTTGCTTGGTCATGCTTTTGCGCAACCTCTGCCAACTGTTGGCGCAACATACCCATAGCGGCATCATTGTCCAGTTGATCCAGAACCGCTCGAGTGCGCTCGGCAGGATTTTTACGCAGGGTCTCCGGTGCGGGAGAGACCAAGGTTAGATCTTCAGGGGCTTTAATCTCTGGAACCGTATTAATGGGGGCTTCCTGCTCCAAGACAAAGGGTTGGGCTGGCTGTAGCTCAACGGTTTGGAAAGGTGAGTCAGGTGCTTGGGTAAACAGGAACCAACTCATGCCAGCACCCATGACAATACCCACTACAGCAGCCGCTCGGAGCAGTGGACTACTACGACGCTTTTTAGGTGTTACCTGGGCCATAGGGTCGTTGTTTTCATCCACATGATCCAACGGACGGCCAATGGTCTCATAGGCACGTCCTTGCTCTTCATCATGAAAAGCTTTCTCCTCCTGTAAGGCGTGGGCCAGGGAGGTGGCGGCATAGGAGTGATCATCACTTTCCAGTGCATCGGCCTGATCGGAGATATGGTCGGTTCGCTCGACACAGAGCTCATCATGCTGTGCAGGTTCATCCATGGAGGTATCCACTAAAATAGCCTCAACAGGCTGTTGAACGGTCTGCTCTTCAACAGCCTCATCTTCCATATGGGTCGCGGCCATTTTTTGACTGTGACCATCTGGATCATCCAGTAGATCCTCATGTTGCAGCTCAAGTAGAGCTTCTTCATGCATCTCAACGGGTAACGTACCATCCTCATCGTTATCCATTGTCTCCAGATCACTCTCATTGTGCTCGGGTGTGGCCTCTTCGGGTGTGGCCTCTTCGGGCACAGTTTCTTCAAGCAGGTGGGCTTCGACTTCAAGGTCGGTTGCCACCGTGGCGGTGGTCTCGTCCTGATAGTCCTCAGATACAGAGATCTCTACAGGTAAAGGCTCCTGAGATTCAATGGCTTCTTCAGAAGAGGCATCATGGGTAGAGATAACCTCTGGCTCACCCTCAAGACGTTTGGCTTCAATCGATGCCAAATCCAGGATGGGTAGCTCCTCTTCACGATGATCTTCCTGAAGATTCTCTTCGGGGCTGGAGATGATCAGATCATCCTCAGCATCTACCAAGAGATTCTCTTCGTTGGGATCTATAATGGCCAGATCCAAGGTGGAATCGTTGCTGGCGGTTACGTCACTTAATTCCATCACTGCTGGGGTAGCGCTAGCCTGGGTTACATCAGTCTGTTTTTCTTCCGCACTTTGGCGTTCCCACTGTTTCCAGCTCCCGGTCAGGACTTCGACCAGTTCAATGGTACTTGCATAACGCTCAGCTGGGCTACGTTCCAACGCACGTGCCAAGTGAGCATGAATGGCCAAAGGCAGCTGTGCATCTACGTGCAGGCTGGGTAGCTCTCCATGTACCAGTGCTTCCAGGTAGTCTTCGGTGGTAAAGGGTGCTTGACCGGTGAGCATGGTAAAGAGCACACCACCCAATGCGAAGATATCAGCCGCCACACCGGGCATATCGGCTTTTAGATCTTCATTCGCTTGGCGCAGCACATCATGGCTGGGAAGCTGATCCAACCATAAGGTTTGAATAATCTCCGGTGCGGTATAGCAGGAGATCAGTGTTGCGGGCTGAAGATCTTTACCTAAGCGGCGCCATGCGGGCAGCTGGCGGGCATAGCTCAGAGCGTGGTCGGTCAAGATAACCGACTCATCCGGGGTGATAATAATATTTTCCAGCTTTAAGCTCAGGTGTGGCAGGCCCGCATTGTGGGCCATATCCAGCGCCTCAGCCACGCGTTTGAGCATGGAAAGCGCTTTTCCAGGATCTACACGGCCATCTTTTTGACGCTTAAGCCACAGACCCAGGTGTTCACCCGGAACGTAGGGTGCTGTTATAAATTGACTGGCACTGGCCTGATCATAAGCATGATTGTACTTGGTATGCAGTACTGGATGTTTCAGACTTTTGAGTCGTTGGTAGCGCTGTTGGAACCAAACCAAAGCACTTTGATCACGGGTTAACTCCGCTGGGATCGGTTTGATCACCATTGGGGCATCCGTGAGCCGGTCTGTGGCCAAAAAGGTTAGGCCAAGGGGACCTTGATCCAACATGTCCCGAATGGTGTAAAGATCATCCACAATATGGGTGCCAATGTTCATAAGTTGCAATCCATTGCTGGTTGGCCTAGCCATGGTGTGGAACCGTGTCACATTGACGGGCGCCACGCCGCTACATACGCTGTAAATTTACAGGGTTTAACCCCTGCACTTTTTGTTCACCATCGAAATGTTGAAAAGTCGGTTGGTGAAATTCTCGTAAGCTGAGAGGTTGCATAATGGATGCCATGAGATCGATATTCCTAACGTTGTCTATGATCTTATTGATTTCACAGGCGTTTGCATCTTCTAACCAGTTGGCTGATACCCCCAGCGCCTACCTGCGTGCCCATGCCCAACAGCCGGTACATTGGCAGGTGTGGAATGAAAAAACCTTGGCACGTGCCAGAAGAGAGAATAAACCCATCTTTCTCTCCATCGGTTATGCCTCCTGCCACTGGTGCCATGTCATGGCTGCAGAGAGTTTTTCTGATCCTGCTGTTGCTAAGATATTGAATGAACACTTTATTAGTATCAAAGTGGACCGGGAGCTTAGGCCAGATCTGGATGCCCACTTTTTAGATATGTTACGGCAACTTAACCAAGGTATTGCCGGTTGGCCGGCAAACCTGTTCCTAACACCGGATTTGCAGCCTATTTATGGGGGGGTCTACTTTCCCCCCAAACCCCGTTATGGCAAACCCTCCTTTACGCAGGTCCTGCATACCTTGGCCAAGGTATGGCAGAAGGATGGCGCCCAGCAGTTTCGTCAAAGTGCCTCAACCATTGAAAATAAACAGGTACAAAAGGGTCAACGTAATTTGACCCAGTTGCGGGAACGCACCCTTAAGTTGTGGCAAGCAGCCTTTGATGGTGTTCATGGTGGTTTTGGTGATCGATCCAAATTTCCCCGTCCTTCTCTGATGCGTTTTTTATTGGATGAAGCCCGTTTTGCGGAAAATACCGCAGCCCGAACCATGGTGGAAAAAACCTTGGCCAATATGGCCATTGCCGGTGTTCGAGATGTCGCAGGGGGGTTATTTCATCGCTATGGGGTGCAGGCCAGTTGGAGCCCCCCCCATTTTGAGATCATGCTGTATGACAATGCCCAGCTGGCACGTCTTTATCTAAGAGCGGCCAAAGCGCTGCAAGCTCCCGCGGCTAAACGGGTAACCCAGCGTCTTTTGGATGCCCTACTCAGAGATATGCGTCTGCCGAATGGCTGTTTTGCGGCCTCTTTTGATGCGGTGACCAAGCAGGGGGAAGGCACCTTTACCACCTGGACAGAACAAGAGATTGATCTGTTATTGGGTGCTCAGGCCGATGAGTTTAAAGAGCAGTGGTTGGATCCGTTTCAGATACCAGTGGAAGAGCGTTTGGTGGTGGCTTACCAGCCAATTGAGCGTTTAAGTACGGTGGCACAATTACAAAAACGTTGGTTTACCACCTGGGAAAAACTACGCCTTAGCCGTCAAAGCCGCCCCAAAGCTAAGCGCTATGATCAGCTTAATGTGACATGGAATGGTATGGCCATTACCGCGTTAGCAGAAGCGGCCCAGTGGTTGGATCAACCCGCGTATGGAGAGGCTGCCAAACAGTGTCTTAATCAACTGCTCAGCTACCGTGCATCCAGCGAGGGTTTGCGCCATATCTATGATGGTCACCAAACTGGAGATGTTGGGTTTGCCCAGGATCATGCAGCCCTGTTGCAAGCGTTATTGGCCATGTATGGGTGGGATCATCATGCCCAGTGGTTGTTAACCGCCGAAAAGGTGGCCGCAGAGCTTTTACACGCCTACCAAGTCACACCACAGCACCCCATCCAAGAGCGGCCTTTGTCTGTAAAAAGTCCTCTTCCACCCCGGCATCCTATTACTGACGACCCCGAACCTTCTTTAAATGCCATGGTGGTGGAGTCGTTGTATCGGCTCTCTGGCTATACAGGCACTACCAAGTGGCAAGAGAGAGCGGCGGCCATTTTTAAAGCACTACAAACCCATAGCCAGGTGCAAAATGGTCATGCGCCAGCGTTGCTCAGCAGTCAGTGGCAAGCACCGGAGCAGCGTTTGGAGGTCGCCATTATTGGAAAACGGGGTGCTAAGGATGTGCAGCAGATGCGCGATGTGGCCAAAGAAAAGGGCCATGTGGGTATGGTGCTCACGTTCCATGATCCGGCAGAGCATGTTGAAGCTGATTGGCCTGTGCTGTTTAAGCCCATGTTAGCGGATAAAGCCACCGGTTTTGTCTGTCGTGCCCTGCGTTGCTTACCGCCAACTACCGATCCCAAAGAGCTGGCCAAACAGATGCAAACAGATATTCTTAGAGAGAAGACAAAGTAGCAGCCGTGCAATGGGTCAGCCAAGGTTCGCTCCTTGGTTGGCGACACGGCCAGAGGGATCAGGCAACCACCACCGTATGTGCGACAAGATGTCTAAATGGTGCATGGGTTTGTTGTGGGCCCATGCACCCTATCGCATGGGTACCCCCCCTTATGCATCCGACACCACTCCCCCTGCATACGCATTAAATCTGATCTGTAACTTGTAGATCATTTAAGTGAAGTTGTTTTTCAATCCGTTGTTTCATGGTGCTTGCCTGCTGTTTGTTAAAAGGACCAACATACACACGTTGCATTTGGCCATTAAATACAGGGGTTATGGTGACGGTTGAAGTGGGGGTGCCGGTCATGTGGATCACCTTTTCAGCAATCTGTTGTGCCTGGAGCAGCTCTGTATAAGAGCCGAGATAGGTATAAAAAACAGCTTGATCGAGAGGGTTTGCTACCGTGGGTGGTCGATCCAGAGGGAGAACCGGTTCCGAAGGGCTCGGGGCGGTCAGTGTTGCAACCGGTTGTGTTAAAAGGTCCTGGGGAGTGGGTGTGTCAGAGGCTTGTACAATGGTTTTGCCGACACATTTTTTTTCATATTTTGTGACATGCTTTAAAAATGTTTGGCTCTTGGTCTTATGGTGCAATGCGCGCTGTTCCAAATTCTCTTCAGCCAGCATTTTTGCATGGGTGAGCAGATCAAACAGATCCTGAGCAAAAGGTTTTTTACCTTGTTGGTGGGTTAACAGTTTCAGTTCCAGTCTGTTCTTTAACGTTTCCAAGCGTGAAAGGGAGACCTTTAACTGTTGTAACGCCAGCTCATCCTGTTGCAGGTTCTGCTCCTGCATGGTGCAGAGCAACCGATCATTGGGTGATAATTTGTTTAATTGATAGATTTGTCCAATATGAGAAGAGTCCGGGATGGCATCAAAGGCCTCCATCATGGGGTTGGCCAGCGCATGCAAAGCCAACCCCATAGTGGAGACCACCATAAGCAAGGAGAAAAGCCACTTTTTGCATGGGTTTAACATTGAATTTCTCCTTGTGTAGATGGGTTAGAAATTATAATTAGCGCTGGCTGTAAAGGTCGTAATATCTGCTTGGCCTGTGGTTCCTGCATTCCCCACATTAATGACATGTTCCACTTCGGCTCTAAGTTTTATCTGATTGGAAATATCGGTTTCAGCCCCAATACCCAAAACAGGGGCAACCCTGGCATCTTTTGCAGAAGCACTTAAAGCATTGTAAGAAGCTTCAGCCACCACACGGGTGTACAAGCCACCACCTTTGATAAAAAGGGCGGTTTTTTCTGTCACTGGTAGTTTGGCCACCACTTGTAAACTGCCCCCAAACGCTTTGGCCTCGGCCACCACACCGCTAAAGTTACCTTTAATGTTGCCCAGGTGGTGGTAGGCAGCTTCAAGGGCGACATTTTTGTGGAATTGGTACCCCGCGTAGACTTTACCCGTCACATTACTGTCGTCATAGGAGGCCCCGGTTGTTTTGGGGTAGTTCTGTATTTGGCTAATACCTGCCCCTCCACCCAGATAAAAACCAGCATGGGCCAAAGGTGGCGCAACAAGCAGAAGTGTTGAACATGAAATGATAAAGAGTGGTTTTTTCATGGGCACGTTCCTTTATATAAAAGTATAGGAATAGTCACCCTTACTCATCGGATCATCATAGATACAACTAAAATAGTTTGTGTGGGTAGCCAAAAGGCATGAAATGTGGTTTAAGCTAAAAAGTTTAGGGATTAACCTAAGGCATGGTGATAGGGAGTGGTATGAGAGCGGTCTGTTCTTAATGGGGTGTATTGGCCCCACCTGTACGATAGCCTTTGGGGTCCAAATAGACCTGCTCAAAGCCACAGTGTTTAATGGCTTGAACCAGTTCGGTTTGGACCAGCTCCTCGTCTAAACGGTAGAGTTCCTCTTGCCCCAGTTCAATACGTGCCCGGTTACCCTCAAAGCGTACCCTAAACAGTTTGAACCCCGCCTTGCGTAACAGATTTTCGGCTTTTTCAACACGGTTTAGGTGGGTAAGGGTAATGGGGGTATGGGTAGGAAAACGTGAAGAGAGACAAGCCATGGCAGCTTTGTCCGCCGTAGGTAGCCCTAACTGATGGGAGCGTGCCCGAATAAGATCTTTCCCCCACTTCGCTTGTAGAAGGGGGGCATAAATACCCCGTTCCCGCGCGGCATCCATACCCGGTCGGTGGTCACCTAGATCATCCAGATTGGCCCCATAGGCGATGGCCCATTGCTGAGGATCATCCTGTTTGGCAAGGATTTGATCACACAGGTCAAACAGGGTGGTTTTACAGTGATAACAGCGATCCGGGCCATTGGCGGTAAAGGCGGGGTTATTCATTTCATGGGTGGGTTCCATGATCGATGTCGCACCAATCTGTTGGGCAAGCGCCTGGGCTTCCTGTTGCTCCTGAGCGGGTAAGGTGGGGGAGAGTGCGGTGAGCGCAATAACCCGATCTTTACCTAACAGGCGGACTGCCTCTGCCAACAGAAGTGTTGAGTCTACACCACCAGAAAACGCCACCAGCAGATGATCAAAACCGTTTAGTTGCGTTTCTAAAGCCTGCATCTGCTGGGGTGTAATGGTCATCTTATTTCTCAATCGTGAATGGTCAGTTCCTGGGGCGTAGCCGTGCCATCCTTAATGGTATAGCCGTTCATGTCCAAACGACCATCGGTCGCCAGAGAGACAATAAGGTAGAGTGCATCGGGATAGTGGGATTGATCCAGGTCCACAGCCGAGGGCTCTGCTGGTTCTGTGGGGTGGCTGTGGTAGATCGCCACCACCTCTTCCCCTTTTTCCCGTAAATTTTTAAACAATTGAATCTGTTCACTGGGGTCGGCCAAAAAACGGCGACTATCTGCCAGTGCATTGGTCATGGGGTGCCAGTGACGGATCTCTTTACCCTGGCCGGAGAGTATGCCCACACACTCTTCAGGTTGGCAGCGCATCGCATGGCTAAGAATCTGGTTAACGATGGGTCGAGGGATATCCCACATGGTTTGCTTTACCCTTGTTTAAGTGGCGATTGTACAGAGTCGTTTTAAGTGTCAACAAGTCACAAGGTAGACGAGGGGTTTAAGGGCCTGGTATCTGCTTCATGCCCTGGGTATACCCCTTAATCGATCATCTTTTAACATAGCGCATGGCCCGGTGCCTGGTTCAGTGATAAGGGTACCGTTGTATGGTATCCCTCACCCTTATACCGCATCTTGCCCATATGCCGATGTACACACCATGGTGTATCAAAGGGTCTTACACATAGGTCGGGGTCAGATAGACGGTATACGATGATTTTTGCGTCCAAAGCCATTTCCTGTCATGATGCGGCAGTAGGCCGTAGGAGTAAACGGGCAAGTAATAAAAAATGGCCACTCATGGGGTTGTGCATGAAAGCCTACCTTCAGCGGATCAATCGAGAAACCGATGTGGTCTGGTACTATGCCATCCAGATTCAACCCGATCTGTTGGGTCGGTGGCATGTCATACGAGAGTGGGGTAAAACCGGCTCTCCCGGTACCGTGCGCCGTAATCCCTATGAGACCCATCAGGAGTCTGTCGAAGCCCTTATGCGACTGCGGGACGATCTGACCAAGCGTGGTTATAAGGTTGTGATGCAGGAAGGGTTGTCTGGACCTATTGTTGATCGAATTCAAGCGGAGCGTTCCGATGACGGTAATTCATGAGATCCTGGAGACAGGACCCTTACAGGTAAACTGCCACATTCTGGCGGCATCGGAAGGGGAGGATGCACTTTTAATTGATCCAGGTGGGGATGCCGGGGAAATTCTACGTCATCTAACCCGTTTGGGGTTAAAAGTGGCCCATATTGTTAACACCCATGGTCACTTTGACCATATTGGGGCGGTGCATGAGTTAAAGCGTGCCTCGGGCTGTGAGTTTTGGTTACACCCGGAAGATCAGTTCCTGGTAGACAATGCACCCAGCCATGCAGCCCGGTGGGGGTTGCCTTTTGGCCCAGCGCCAGAGGTTGATCATAACCTGGAACATGGGCAAAGCCTGGAGCTGTGTGGTTTGAAGTTGGAGATTATCCATACACCGGGCCACACACCGGGGGGGTGCTGTATCCGTTGGGGTGATGAAGTGGCGGTGGGGGATACCCTGTTTGCAGGGGGGATTGGCCGTACCGATCTACCCGGTGGAGATCACGGTAAGCTCATTAAGAGTATCGAAACCCGTTTAATGAACCTGGAGGATGGCGTTGTCTGCCACCCCGGTCATGGCCCCTCAACCACGGTGGGGCAGGAACGTATGGGAAATCCATTCTTAAACGGTTGAAAATAAGCATCTATTCAATTGGATTATGGAAAAAGACTGTGGTCGATGAATCACAGTCTTTTTTTTATAAGTATTTCTTAGTTTCGATAAAGATTTTATTACATTAAGTTTATTAGAAAATGCTTGATCACGTGTAAAAAGAGGCTTAATCTAAGATAAATCGCTTTGAGTGATGCCCTGTATTTAGACCATATTGGGGCATGTGTTTAGGGGTCAGAATGATTGGTAGCCCATTGATATTTTTTCGCTCCTTTTAGGGTCGGATGCCATGGTTACTACCTACGACTTTTGAAGGGGCTTTCACCATCTTTTTTTTGGCATGAAAGAAGGAGAAGGCAGATGAAACGAGGTCTGGCTATTTTAGGATTGGCGGCACTGCTGGGTAGCGGTATGATGATGGTACCCAAAGATGCAGATGCTTGGTGGGGTAATTGGTGGCCTGGGAACTGGTTCAATGGTCCTGGTTGGGGTGGTTATCCCGGCTGGGGCGGATATCCCGGCTGGGGTGGTTACCCAGGTTATTCTGGATATGGTTATCCAAGCTACTATGGCTATGGATATCCTGCTTATGGTTACGGTTGGCCCGGCTACGGATATGGCTGGAGCAGCAATGCTTCGGAGAGCGACAGTAAATAGGACCGAACCGTCTGATCAGCAGCCTTTATGGCACCGAATCAGACATCTAACTGGTAGGAACCCATGCATGTCCTAGTGAGATGCATGGGTTTTTTTTTGAGCTGTGGAGCACCTTACCCATAGTTGGATGGTGCGTAGGTTTCGTTGCCTGCCTGTATCCATGCTGTGACCGGAATATGATTCTGATGCAGAATGGCCCGTAGGGGCATTTCATCGACAGGTCCATGCTGTTTGGCCAGTTCAAAACGGCACAACTTATCCCGGGTGGGAATCATCACCCCCACCCAACGGCTATCCAGCATGGCCGCAGGGGTTAGGCTAATGCGTGCACGCGGCGGCTCGGGACCTCGGGTCGCTACACAGCGCACATGGTCTGGAAACTCAAAAGGCTGTTCATCCCCTGGAAAAAGGGAAGCCATGTGATCTTGAGATCCAAAACCCAGCAAGGTGGCATCTGCGGGCCATGGAAACTTTTGGAGCTGTTCACAGGCACGCAAGGCTGCCATGGCTGGATCACACATGGTGGTGACCAATGGAAGAAGATTGGCTTTAGCCGCACCTTGGCGCAAAAAAAGTTGGCGCAGCTGGCGCATGTTACTTTCAGGGGCGTCTGCTGGGACCAGACGTTCATCCGTCAATGTAACGGTGACTTTTTCCCATGGTAGATCCTGCTGACACAGATGGTGAAACAGACCTCTGGGTGAACGTCCGCCGGGTACAATCAACCCCGCAACACCACGTTGATCAATGCCACGTTTTAAACGCATGGCAATGGTTTCCGCCAAGGCTGCGTCACCTTGGTCCGCTGTGAGAAAACGCCGTTCTGTCAAACAGGTGGGTAGAGTCATGTACCGTTTCTGTTGCCTCTGCATTCCAAGCATATAAAAAAGGGGCTGCCTCTTTTGTAATAAGAAGCCACCATAGACCGTTCCTGCCTTAACTGATAGATGGAAAGGGGGGAGTTTTACCATTTTATGACGGTTCTGGAAAGAACCCTCGAAGCACATAAAAAAAATATGCTGTAGAAAAACCAAGTTTAAGGTTTGAATCCCCCCCTGATTTCTCTAACATAATACCGGTGGTCTTAGATTAAGCTTAAGACCCCAAGCAGCACATATAAGCCATTTCAACCATGCAATACTGAGCAAAGGTGATCAGCAAGTGTCCAAAACGGCCATGGAACTGATACTGTTTACCCAGCCTACCATCCAAGCCAAACTGCTAATTGGCTATCTGGAGCAGGCTGTGGGGCGGGAATGTACGCTACAATCTGGAACCACACCGACAGCATTTACGGTGCGTTCCAGCCTGGGTAGTGTGTTATGGATATGGGATTGGCAGCAGAGTGGAGATAAAGAGCGTATTTTCTCCCTGTTGAGTAACCAAGATGGTGCCATTCCTCTGGTATTGCTGATTAACCTACCGGATGATATGAGCCTGGAACTGCGTGCTCTGCAGTCGGGTATTCGTGGTGTGGTCACGTATGAAACCCCCATTGAGCAGTTAATTAAAGCTTTGGAGTCGGTTGAACGGGGTGAGTTATGGTTCTCCCGCAAGACCCTGACCCGTGGTTTGATTGAACGTGGCCCCCAAAGTGGTAGTATGCCCAAACGCAACCAATGGCCCAATGGTATTACCTCGCGAGAAGCAGAAATACTACGTCTTATTACGGCTGGGTATAGCAACAAGCGCATTGCTTACGAACTGGGTATTAGCCTGCATACGGTCAAAGCCCATACCTATAATCTTTACCGTAAGATTGATGCCTCCAACCGTATGGATGCTGCCAATTGGGCGGAAATGAACCTTTGGAATCAAAGTTAATACCTTGCATCGCTGTACCATGGGTGGAACCCTTGGGCCGTATTCATCATGGTTGGCCAGGAGCCCCAGTTCATGACCTATGAGATCTATTTGAAAACCGTTATCGAAACCATCGCCCAGGTAATGGCCCAACGGGGTGAAAAACCTTTGACCATTGAAGGTGAAGACTCTGTACGGGATAAGGTTGTATTGGACTCCTTTGAGTGGGCTGAAGTCGCCATTAAGCTAGAGATGATCCTGGGTAAGGATCCTTTTGATCTGATGCGTACTCAGAACAAAGAGATTTTTAAGGTCTCTGATATTGCCGCTCTTTTTAGCGAAGCTGAGTAGTACTCCCCTATGAATCTGTTGCAACAGCTGCCTGCTGCGGATCTTGATCCCTTTTTACACGATACCCAAGGTGTGCTTACCTACGGTGTTTTAAAAACCGAAGCACGGCGTTTGGCAGCAAGCTGGAAGCACTGGTGCGGGCAACGCATTGCTTTGCGCTGTGCCGAACCACGCTTGATGTTGCCGACCCTTGTGGCCTTGAATCATGTGGGGGCCTGGGTTTTTCTGTTATCTCCCCAAGCCAATGCTGAAAAACAGGCACAAACGCATGCCTGTATTGCCTGGGTGGATGGTGCATCAGGTCAAGTCCATGATCTGGTTAAACCGACATTAGATCCTCAGCCAGCTTCTACCTATCTTACCTTCTTCACATCAGGCTCTACCGGTGTGCCCAAAGCGGTGACCCATACTTGGCAATCCATGACAGGTCCTGTTCGTCAGCAGCCAGCCTTTAAGCAAACCCGCTGGTTGATGAGCTACCCCGGTTGGTTATATGCCGGTTTGCAAGTGATCTCTCAGGTTCTACTCAATGGCGCTCAACTGGTTGTTCCAGCACGATCGGAACCGCATCTTATTGCCCGGTTGATGGCCCAAAAAGCGGTCACACACGCCTCCGGCACCCCCACCTTTTGGCGACGCCTATTGGCCTTTGGTCAGGGGGGCGACTGGGGCCAAAGCGTGGAGCAGATTACCCTAGGGGGAGAAGCTGCAGATCAATCGGTTTTGGACGGTTTACGGGAACAGGTTGGGCCACAAACCCGGATTACCCATATTTTTGCCACCAGTGAACATGGCCGCTGTTTTACGGTGCATGATGGTTTGGCGGGATTTCCGACCCACTATCTGGATCAACCCACGGCCGATGGTGTAGAGCTGGCGGTACGTAAGGATCGGTTATGGATCCGGGCGGTCCATGGCATGGTTCGTTATGAAGGGGTTGAGGCACCAACGGAAGCGGGCTGGCGGGCCACCGGCGATTTGGTTGATATTCAGCAGAACCGGGTTCTCTTTTTAGGGCGGGAAGGGGATCTGCTCAATGTGGGAGGGCACAAGGTGTGGCCGGAGCGGGTAGAGTCGGCTCTGCGGGGTGTGGAGGGGGTTGTGGAGTTACGGGTTTTTGGACATCCCTCCAAGTTAACCGGTGTGGTCCCGGCGGTTGAAGTGGTCACCGATGGTGAGGCTGCTGAGGTGGAACAACGGTTAAGGAAAAGAGCCCATGGCCAACTTGAACCCTTTGAACGACCACGGCTGGTCCAATTTGTGGAACAGTTAACCACCAAAGAGAGTGGTAAAATGAGTCGCACCCCATCATGCGAATGAAACCTTCTGCTTAAGCCCTGTTTACTGGGGGTATCCATAGGGGGCAGGGGGGATAGGGCATGACATAATCCCAATGCCTTCATGGCATATGGTGTCCCCCATGGATCTGTGTAATATCCATAGTTTGTACCCTGTTAGGGATGATCAGCTTTCCCCTGCACCATCTGTGTTATGGGTTGTAAAAAGGCTGCAAAGCCCTGGGCATAGGCAGAGGTCTAAGCCCTTAGAACCGTTAAAAGATTAACTTTTTCATGCCTTGGAGCCTAACCATGACATCCGATACATCACCCGCATCCGTGACGCTGGTCAGTGGCGGCAGCCGTGGTTTAGGGCTGGCCATTGTGCAGGATCTGCTCATCAATAACCGGCATGTGGTCTCCTTTAGCCGTCGTGAGACCGATGCGGTCAAAGAGCTGGCAAATATCGACCCTCAGCGTTTTCATTTTTTGACCGGTGATCTTTCCAACCCGGAAGAGATGACCACGATGGTCGACCGGGTGGAAAAAGAGATTGGCCCCATCGAAGCGTTGATCAACAATGCGGCCGTTGCCCCAGATGGTCTACTGGCCACCATGGGTGATGAGATGGTGGAACAGACCATGGATATTAATGTAACCGGTACCTTGGCCCTGACCAAGCAGTGTATTCGCCGTATGATGCTACGTAAGCGGGGGCGTATCATCAATATCAGCTCGGTCATTGCTCAGCGGGGTTTTTCTGGTTTGGTAGCCTATGCAGCCAGTAAAGCAGCCATGGAGGGCGCCACCCGTGCCCTGGCTCGGGAAGTGGGCCGTGCAGGGATTACGGTTAATGCGGTTGCTCCAGGTTATTTGGAAACAGAGATGTCGTCCGGTTTGGGGGATAACCAACGGCAGCAGATCATCCGCCGTACCCCCTTGGGACGTTTGGGGGAGGTGGAGGATATCATTGGCCCAGTTCGCTTTTTCCTCTCCGATGAAGCGCGCTTTATTACCGGTCAAACCCTGGTGATTGATGGTGGTATGAGCTGCTGATTAAGAAAGCAGGATGACATAAAAAAAGGACCGGCAAAAAACCGGTCCTTTTTTTATAACCTGATCCTGAAGATGTGACTTAATACTTATCAGGAATGGCGGTTTGCTCACCTTTGGGTGGACGTACATAACCCAATGTGTTGGCTGTTCGCTGGGGCAGCTTAATGGCCTTAGGTGTCAGATCCTCATAAGGGATCATGGAGAGCAGGTGCGTGATGCAGTTCAGGCGTGCCCGCTTTTTGTCCTCACCATTGACCACATACCAAGGAGCCTGCTTGATATCGGTGTGGGCAAACATCTCATCTTTGGCTTTAGAGTACTCGACCCAACGCTGACGGGACTCCAGGTCCATGGGGCTCAGCTTCCAACGCTTAACAGGATCTTCCACACGTGCCTGGAAACGACGCTCTTGCTCATCATCACTGACTGAGAACCAGTATTTGATCAAAATGATGCCACTACGGACCAACATCCGTTCAAACTCGGGGCAGGAGCGCAAATACTCTTTATGCTCTTCATCGGAGCAAAAACCCATAACCCGCTCAACACCAGCACGGTTATACCAGCTACGGTCCAGTAGAACCATCTCACCGGCTGCGGGCAAATTGGCCACATAGCGCTGGAAATACCACTGGGTTTTTTCACGCTCGGTGGGGGTGCCCAAAGCAACCACTTTACAGATACGTGGGTTAAAGCGTTCTGTAATACGCTTGATCACGCCACCCTTACCAGCTGCGTCACGGCCTTCAAAAACCACAACGACCTTCAAGCCCTTGGCCTTGATCCACTCTTGCAACTTCACCAGCTCTACTTGCAGCTTAACCAGTTCACTTTCATAGAACTCTTTTTTAAGCTTTTTTCTTTTAGTAGGCTTTTCATCAATGGTGTTGGTGAGGGGCTCAGCCGCAAACGCTTCAGCTTTGGCCTTTTTATCTTTTTTGGACATCTGCATTTTCCTCCACATCGGTGGCGATCAGAACACATGATGGATGTTAAGAACTCTTGAAACAGTGTACGTCAATTAGACGCTGACGCCTATTCCTACTTCATCTTTTCGTCACTCTTTTCACAAAGATGAAACATTTTAAGCGATATCACTTCCACCTTACGTCCAATAATTAAGGGTGAACAGGGTTTATGCGTATCTTTCCTTCATTTACAGTCAAGGTTAGGTGGTCCCCATCACGGATGGTCCCAGCCAAAATAGCCTCGGCCAACAGATCTTGCACCCGGCGTTGGATCACCCGTTTTAAGGGGCGGGCGCCATAAATGGGGTCATAGCCCTCTTCAGCTAGGGTATGGCGTACGTGGTGATCCAGTTCCAGGGTGATGTTATGGCTCTCCAGCAATTTATACAGGTGGGCAAGCTGGATCTCCACAATGTTGTCCATATGCTCACGTTGCAGTGCATGGAACAGAATGGTCTCATCAATCCGGTTAAGAAACTCTGGGCGAAAGGCTTGTTTCAGTATCGCCATGACCTCAGCTTCCACCTGCTCAGGGTCACCACCCTGGGCGATAATGGGGGAGCCGATGTTAGAGGTCATAATAAACACGGTATTGCGAAAATCCACGGTGCGACCCTGACCGTCAGTCAAACGCCCCTCATCCAACACCTGCAACAGGGTATTAAAGACCTCTGGGTGGGCTTTTTCCACTTCATCGAGCAGTACCACACTATAGGGGCGTCGGCGTACCTGTTCGGTCAGTTGGCCACCCTCTTCATAACCCACGTAACCTGGCGGGGCACCAATTAAACGGGAAACCGCATGTTTCTCCATATACTCCGACATATCCAGTCGGACCATGGCCCCGTTATCATTGAATAAAAACTGGGCCAGTGCTTTGCTCAGCTCTGTTTTACCCACCCCGGTTGGACCAAGAAATAGGAAAGAACCAATGGGACGGTTGGGGTCCTGCAAACCTGCTCGGGCGCGACGTACCGCTCGGGCAATAGCCTCCAGCGCAGTATCCTGTCCCACAACCTGCTGGCGCAGGCGATCTTCCATTTTTAGCAGTTTCTCTTTTTCCCCCTCCAACATGCGGGCCACGGGTATGCCTGTCCAGCGGGCCACGACGGTGGCAATCTCCTCTTCATCCACCAACTCCCGAAGCAGGGTACTATCTTTGGCTTGAACGGCGGCCTCTTCGGCCATATTCAGGTCCGTTTCCAGCTTGGGTAGGGTGCTGTAACGTAGCTCCCCTGCTTTTTCTAGATGACCATTGCGCTCCGCCTGTTCCAGTTGTAGACGGGTTTGCTCCAACTTTTCTTTCAGTTGCCCCACATGCTGAATGACATCCCGTTCCTGGGTCCAGCGGATGGTAAGTGTGTGAGACTGCTCCTTAAGATCAGCCAGCTCAGACTCCAGTTTGGATAGGCGCTCTTTGGAAGCAGGATCTTTTTCCTTACTTAATGCGGTCTGTTCAATCTGTAGCTGTAGGATCTGTCGATCCAGGGTGTCCAATAACTGGGGTTTGGAGGTAATCTCCATACGAATACGGGCGGCGGCTTCATCCACCAGGTCAATGGCTTTATCGGGTAGAAAGCGATCGTTGATATAACGGTGGGAGAGGGTAGCTGCAGCGACAATGGCGGCATCGGTAATCCGTACTCCGTGGTGGAGTTCATACTTATCCTTGATCCCACGTAGGATAGATATGGTGGCCTCTGCACTAGGCTCCAGCACCTTGACGGGTTGGAAGCGCCGCTCCAGAGCGGGATCTTTTTCCACATGTTTGCGGTACTCATCCAGCGTGGTCGCTCCTACACAGTGTAGATCACCACGGGCCAAGGCTGGTTTTAATAGGTTGCCAGCATCCATGGCGCCTTCGGTCTTACCGGCACCGACGATGGTGTGCATCTCATCAATAAATAGAATAATCTGACCGGCGGCTTCTTGGACCTCTTTAAGCACGGCCTTTAACCGCTCTTCAAACTCTCCCCGATATTTGGCACCCGCCACCAAGGCACCCATATCCAGTGAGACAATACGTACGGTTTTTAAGGACTCCGGCACATCACCCCGTTCAATACGCAGTGCCAACCCTTCTACAATGGCGGTTTTTCCCACCCCAGGTTCACCAATCAGCACGGGGTTGTTCTTGGTACGACGGCTAAGAACCTGAATGGTGCGGCGGATCTCTTCATCTCGCCCAATGACGGGGTCCAATTTGCCGCTCTTGGCCAGCTCAGTCAGATCACGGGCATACTTCTCAAGCGCTTGAAAGGTGCCTTCAGGATCTTTGCTGGTTACCCGTTGACCACTGCGTACGCTCTTAAGGGCATCCAATATTTTTGAGCGGTTAAGGGCAAACTGACGGAACAAACCTGGCAGAGCACCCTCTTGCATTTCACTCATGGCCAGCAGGAAGTGCTCGGTGGAGGTGTATTCATCCCGTAGGGAGGCCGCCTCTTTTTCCGCGTCGCGCCACAAACTTTGTAAACGACGGGAGGGTAGGGTTTGTGCCGCACCATCTCCCCCGACACGGGGTAGGTTATCTACCGTGGCGGTGGTGGCTTGTGACAAGGCAGGTAGAGGTGCCTGCATTTTGGTTAATAAGGCAGGGATCAACCCATCTTTTTGCTGCAACATGGCCAGCAACAGATGTTCTGGTTCCACATACTGTTGGCCACGTTCAGCGGCCAAACCTACGGCACTGTTCAGGGCTTCGGCAGATTTGCTGGTCAGTTGTTCCTGTTGCATGGTTCCATCCTTTTATGGGGTGTGCTTCCATGCATTCAGATGGGTACGGCGAAAAGATTCTACAAGGGGGGCGTGGTGTTTTTGTTCGGGATGATGGTAAGGAAGTGGTACACCGTTTGCTTTTTTGATTGCTAGATCAAGGGGGTTGATATCCCCTTATGACCCCTTAGCCATAGGCCGATGACACCATGTCCCGTTCCCTACATATCGTCATGTACCACTACGTGCGCCCACTAAAGCACAGTCGGTACCCAGAGATTAAAGGTCTTGAAAAGGATGGGTTTTTAGGTCAGTTAGATTATATTCAGAACCACTATAATGTGGTCAGTATGCACCAGGTGGCTGAGGCGATGAAGGGGGGGGATCCGCTCCCGGAACAGAGCGCATTATTGACCTTTGATGACGGTTATCTGGATCACTACCTGCACGTTTTCCCACACCTGATGGATCGAGGTTTGACAGGTGCGTTTTTTCCACCTGTTTGTGCGGTGGACCGGCGGGAGGTGCTGGATGTCAACAAGATCCACTTTATTCTCGCCAGTGTTGAGCATAAAGATGCACTGGTAAGTGCGTTGAATGATGCCGTGAACGCGGCCCATACCTCCCATGCCTTAGAGAGCGTTGCCCACTATGAAGCGGCGTGGAAAAAGCCGTTCCGCTATGACACGGCTGAGGTGATCTATTTCAAGCGCATGTTGCAACATGTTTTGCCAGAAGATCTGCGTCAAAGCATCACCCACCGCCTGTTCAGCCAGTTTGTGACCACCGATGAAGCAGCTTTTGCCAATGAACTGTATGTTGATGCTGCCCAATTGAAGGTGATGATTGAGGCCGGTATGCATGTAGGGGGGCATGGTGATCAACACGATTGGTTAAACCACCAGGATGAAGCGGCTCAACGGGCGGATATTAAAAAAACCCGTACCTTTTTGGATACCCTGGGGGCGACCCAATCCCTCGCCAGTTTCTGCTACCCATATGGGGGTTATAATGCCACCACCCAACAGGTATTGCAGGCGTATGGTTTTGACATGGCGGTTACCACCGAACCTTTAGCGGTGGATTTTAACCGCGACACCCTACTGACACTGCCCAGACTGGATACCAACGCCCTACCCAGAAGTGGTCAAGCCACTTTTGTTGCGCAAGCCATAGAGAGATAAACCATGAATCAACAGACCATTGAAACCATTTTGGCCGACGCCATTACGGAACTAAACCGGCAGCTCCCCCCAGAGAACCATCTTCAGGGTGATCAGGCCGCGACCATTTTGGTTGGGGAAGGTGGGGTGTTGGACTCCCTCTCTTTGATCAATCTTTTTGTCGCGGTTGAAGAGCAGTTGGAGGAGCAGTTGGATCTCTCCCTCTCTTTGTTGGATGCCATTGCCGATGAGGCCAATGCTGACCATTTTCATACGCTGGGTAATCTAACCAACTGGCTCACGCAGCACGCCTAATGGATGAATCCATGTCCAAGACAGCTCTGACGCTTATCAGTGACTTTAACACCAGCGTCCTGGCCCGATTGCTGAACCACGGCCAAAACCAAAACTGTATGGAAGCCAAACTCACCCCCTTTGGCCAAGTGTATCAAACCTTAGCGGCAGCCCCGGAACAAGGGGATGCGTTGGTGATGGTTTGGTGCCGCCCAGAAGGGGTGTTGCCCAGCTTTGCCGATGGTTTGGATTTTGAGCCGGTTGATGAAGCCGCTTTGGAAAAAGAGGTCAATCGCTTTGCCCAGTTGCTTCTAAACCATGCAGCCCAGGTTAAACACCTGTTTGTAGCCAGTTGGGTGATGCCCCCTGCAGAGCGGGGGTACGGCATGTTGGATTGGAGACCAGGTATCGGGTTGCGATATATGCTGAGCAAGGCCAATCTACAACTTGCAGATCGTTTGGCCAAAGCCCCCAATATTCATCTTCTAGATGCCCAATCCTGGTTACAGGTGGCGGGCCCCAAGGCGGCTTCTCCCCGCATGGGTTATGCCACCAAAACCCCCTATGGCAATGGTGTGCTGGAAGCCGCGGCTAAGGATATTCTCGCGGCTGTGGATGGCCTGCAAGGGGCCGCTAGGCGACTGGTCTTGGTGGATCTGGATGATACCATGTGGGGCGGGATCATTGGGGAAACTGGCTGGGAGGGCATTCGGCTGGGGGGGCATGATCATGCGGGAGAAGCTTTTCAGGATTTTCAACGGGCTTTAAAGGGTTTGATTAAACGGGGCATCCTGGTAGGGGTTGTGAGCAAAAATACTGAAGAGGTGGCCCTGGCAGCGTTCGATAACCACCCGGAGATGGTGCTGAAAAAAACGGATCTGGCTGGTTGGCGTATAAACTGGATGGATAAAGCCCAAAATGTGGCGGATTTGACCAAGGAGATCAATCTGGGTCTTAAATCGGTGGTGTTTATTGATGATAACCCCGCTGAACGTGGCCGGGTGCGGGAAGCTTTACCTGAGGTACTGGTACCCGAGTGGCCCAAACAGCCCACAGAGTATGCCACTTTTTTGCGGGCTATGGACTGTTTTGAAATACCTGCGTTAAGTGGTGAAGACCGCAAACGGGCTGAGATGATCCGGGCTGAACGGGCCCGACAGGAAGCTAAAGAGGATGTGGGCTCCCATGGTGACTGGTTAGGCACCTTGGATATGCAGGTGGTATTAAGCCCTATCACCAAAGCCAATTTGCCCCGTATTGAGCAGCTCTTTAACAAAACCAACCAAATGAACATGGCCACGCGCCGTCTTTCCGAACAGGAGATCAGCCAGTGGGCTGAACATACGGATCACCATCTGTTGGCGGCATCGGTTTCCGACCGTTTTGGGGCATCTGGCCTGACCGGTATTATGGCGGTTGCCCTAGAAGGTGAGCAGGCGGTGTTGACCGATCTGATCCTCAGTTGTCGGGTTATGGGGCGTCAGATTGAGCACCTGTTAATGGCCCAAGCGGTAGCCTGGGCTACTGCTCAGGGCGCCAAACAGCTGGTGGCCCGCTATCTGCCCACCCCCCGTAATGCCCCCTGTTTAACCTATCTTCGTCACTCTGGTTTGGTGGAAATATCCGAGCATCTTTTTAGCTGGGACTGTCATCAACCCTATCCCCAACCCGCCCATTTGTCCGTAGAGGTACAACCCCATGCCCAAGGTTGAGGTTCGTCGTTGTCTCCAGCACGAGCGGGATCGTGTTATGGCCTTTATTGATACCCACTGGTCCAAAGGGCATATCATGGCCACCCATACGGGGCTGTTTGATTGGCAACATCAATCTGTGGGGCGGGATGGCTATGACTATATGGTGGCATGGCGGGGTGAGGAGCTGTTGGGGGTGTTGGGTTATATCAACCTGACCCGTTATGATCCGCATTTGGATGGACAGAATGTGATCTGGTTGGCGCTGTGGAAAGTTCGGGATGATTGTGGTGTGGCAGGTTTGGGGTTAAGCCTGTTGCGTGCTGTGATGAAGCAGGAGCCCCATGCCTGGATTGGTGTGGTGGGTATTAATACCGCGCACCCCCCCATGTACAAAGCGCTGCGTTTTCATACGGGCCAACTGACCCAATATGTGCTGTTTAATCCCCAGGTCCAGCCGCAACTGGCCCATGTACCCAAAGGAGTTGTGCTGCCCCAGGTTAAGCAAGGGGATGCCCAATTACAGAGGGTAGATCAAGCCTCACTGACCACATGGCCCAACCTAAATGGTGCTGCTGTTCCTGCCAAAAGTGGAGACTATTTTTGCCGCCGTTTTTTGGAACATCCCTACTACCACTATCCACTGTTTCAAGTGGTCCGGGATGATCAAGTGGTGGGCTTGCTGGCCACCCGTCAGGTGGAACATGAAGGGGCTAAGGCATTACGGTTGGTGGATTATATGGGGGATATCGAGCATTTGGGACAGTGTGGTGGCGCGCTGTTGGAGGTGTTGGCGCAGCAACAGTGTGAATATGCCGATTTTTGGGTGCGCTTAGCAGACCATACCCCCTTAAAACAGGCGGGTTTTCATGCTGTGGATCCAGATGGTGTTTTGATTGTTCCAAACTATTTTGAACCGTTTGAACAGCGCAATGTACGTATGTACTACGCCTTTAAGGGGCCGGAGGATCATCGTATTTTCCGAGCTGATGGGGACCAGGACCGTCCCAACCGTCTGCCTTGAAGTGAGACCATGAATTTTACACAGGATCATCAACAGGCTTTTGCTCAGCTTTCCGGGGATTACAACCCCATGCATGTAGACACCATTGCTGCCAGACGGACCCCTTTTGGTCAAGTGGTGGTGCATGGTATGCATCTGGTTTTTGTTCTGTTGGAAGATCTGGCCCAGCAGGGCAAGCTACCCCCATTGGCTGCCATTGAAGCTCATTTTTCCCAACCGGTTTTTATACAGGATCCGGTTCGTGTTGCGCCCATGGTGCAAGAAGGAGAACGGCTTAAGCTGCAACTGGTGGATGATGGTGGGCCACGGATGAGTTTATGGATCACACCGGGTGATCACGGGTCCGATCCTTTACCTCACGCCCCTGCGCATGTCTCTATGCCGCAGCAACCTCTTTTTAACCAGTGTAAAGACCAGACCGGCTCCGTACCGTTACCGGTGGATCAACCTCAGTTACAGGCACTTTTTCCTGCATTGGGTGTGTACCATGACCCGCAAGCTTTGGCGGTGCTGTTGGGCTTAACCCAACTGGTTGGTATGGTCTGCCCAGGGCTGCACTCCCTCTTTTCCGGGTTTAAACTGCAACGCCAAGCGCAAGCAACCCATTCAACACAGTTGCGCTACCGGGTCAAACGGGCCAGCTCTCCTCGAGCACCCATTAAAATGGAAGTTGAAGGTGGCGTGATGCAGGGAGCGGTTCAGGCCTTTTTCCGACCCCCACCTGTCGAACAGCCCTCTGCACAAGCCATGGTGGAACGTTATGGTCATCAAGCCTATGTCGGTACACATGCTCTTGTGCTTGGTGGCGCCCGTGGTTTGGGTGAGGTCGCAGCCAAGTTGATTGCGGCTGGAGGAGGGCAGGTGACCATTACCTATGCCCATGGTCAAGAAGATGCCCAGCGTGTGGCCCAGGAGATCACCCAAGCGGGTGGATGTTGTGATCTCTTAAAATGGGATGTGTGTCACCCCCCCCAAGATCTAAACCCGCACTACAGCCATCTCTACTATTTTGCCACACCCCCAATTGGTCGTGGTGTGGCACATGGTTTGGTGGATGCTCAGCGCTTGGCCTATTTTGAGCAGTTTTATGTACACGGTTTTTTACAAACGTTAGAGCGTTTGGTCCGTACAGATGGTGAACCGTTACAGGTTTTTTATCCTTCTACCATCTATGTGACCGATGTACCCAAAGGCTTGGTTGAGTACGCCATGGCCAAAGGGGCGGGGGAAGCACTGTGTCACTACCTGAATCAACACGATAAACGGTTTCATATCCAACTGCCGCGTTTACCCAAGTTACATACGGATCAGAATATGAGTTTGTTAGGTCCGGCCCCCCAACCACCCTTAGAGGTGATACAGCCCTGGGTTGCGACCATGCATGGTCTCTAGGTAAAGGGGCAGTGCTAAATCCACATACCTTCTATGTACAAAATATCTTTTTCACAATTTCTCTATTGTCAGTATGTGTCATTTCTAGTTCTGTTTATAGGTCATATCCTGCACAACTATGTGATATCAGGTACTTATGCATTAAAAAAAGACTTGATCAGTACTGATAAAATCGTCATGATGTAGGATATAGAGAGGGGGGTGGATCCTGGGATCTGGGGCTTGGACCACCACAGGTAGAAGATTATGATCAAAGTATGGAGCGAAAAGGGTGAAATCCATATTCATATGGATGAAGCGCTCAATGCAAAAAGCCAAATCCCTTTTCTTAAGGCCATTGAGGCTCAACCACAAGGTGAGCCTATGATGTTCCATATGGAAAAAATGCCCTATATTGACAGTTCTGGGCTGGCCTCTTTGCTGCAGCTGCGCGATCATGCCCAGGGGTTTCAAAATGTTATCCTATGTGATCCTTCCGACAGTGTGTTCCACACTTTAAAAATCGCCAATTTTCATCGCCTGTATCCCATTCGTCATGCAAGCCATACTGCTGAAACCGATATCCATGCCCCCATTAAAGAGATGCGTGGTGGGCGGGTCATGGCCTAACCATTGGGCTTTTTTTGATCCACAGCTTTCTGCTTAAAAAATACGGATTATGGTCTGGGGTTTGCTTTATACCTCTCACCTACTTTTATGGTGTCATAACACCGACACCTGAGCCCTGGCAATCAGGGTGAAGTCTGCTGCAAATACTCATAACATATTGTAAATAATGCTTTATTCATATATGGCACAAATGGTGCTGTATAGGGGGTAAGGTTAAGGATTTTTACAGCAGGATGCTGTTTGGATCCAGGTAGTAGGATGGCCTTGATCAAAGGCAGGTTGGAAAGGTGTGTTTAAGATGGTTAATCGTGCAAAGCGTATGGAATGGACCAGTGAAGTAGAAAAGGATCTGTTTCAATACGAAGATTATTTAGATGCCATCTCAGAACCTTGTGAACAACCATTGATTTCCGGCGCACAGTTACCGGAGATGCTAAGCGATGCCGATCAGGGTTTGCCGGATGCATTTGGTCATCCAAAACTTAAAAGTCCATTCTCCACGGATTAGGAGATGGCAAGCGTGAGATCACCATAACACGTGATCTTCGGCCAAGGAGGCGTGTGATGTCCCCCATACCCAATCATGCACAAGATGCAGAGAAAAACGCAGCAACGCAGACTTTGATTATGTTGACCAAAAAAGATCTGCATAAATGGCTAGCGGGCGCACAATTGCCGACCTATCAGCGTAAAGGGTCGAAAAGTAGCTATCGGATTTTAGACGGCGGACTCGCTTAAGCAGACCAATGTGGCAGAAGGAACGCCATAGGGCATGGTCCAAGGATGGATCGGGAAAGGATTCCCACCCGCTGCTTAGGTAGAACGTTGTCATACAAGGGGAGGATTCCCCGGGCACTACGGTGCTTAGGCCAAGGAAGGCCAAGGTATATCCAGGAAGGATGTACCCAACTACCACTGGATGGTCCAAGACCAGCCATGGCATCAGACAGACCCATGGATTGTGGGGGTCAGCTGCAAGGTTGACGAAATGAGTCTGTTGATGGATCTCGTGCCTCAATCGTTTCTCCGCTGGTTCTGTTTAAGGAACCAGATGGCATGAGGTCATATTACGGACGGTGCGGTTTCCGCCGCTTCCTCACCGCACCGTCCGTTCCCTTTTTTCCCAGTTGGCGGTGTCTCTTTTTTCCTATCTGGCAGTTGCTGCCGCATGACCAAGTTCTCTCGTATCTATAAAATATCCAATTAAAACAGTAGCATAAGCGCTATTTATTGATTGGCCCGCTTTTTGTTCTCTTGTCTGGTGTTCGCTTAAATTTCCGCTTTGCACGAGGGGATGAAATTATGCACCAGGACTTTACTGTCGATGCCATGGCGCGTCGTGAAATCTTTGCACAACTGAACGATCCAACTTTAATTCAGCTTCAGGAAATGGCCAACAATGGTCAACTGGAAGATGCTGAAATGCGTCGTTTGGATCGCATTGTTGCCAAGTTGTATGATGAAGCTGCGCGGGTTTCAGGCGTGGATTGTGAAATCATGAGCCACAGTCCTGACAACTGGTTTGATGATGAGGATCTTTTTCCACCAGCAGATGCTTTTGAAGACGATTGGGAATAACCCCATCTGGGCATCATGAAGCACCCCTCCAAGGGGGTACCCGATGCTCAATCCGTTTGAGGGGAGCCCCCAACTTAGTGATGGTGTGTCTCTGCGTGATCGAGGCCTTGCGACACCCCATGGCGGCTTCAGTCTCACCTGACCTCCACAGATCTGTATGGTGATCAAAGTCTGTGGTGTTGATGGGAGATTTTTGGGTGATCGCAACCTTGTATGGGTCTTGTCTCGCCGGTGGGTTTGGGCATACCCATGGCTCAGAGATCATGGCTTTGTATGATCTCAGGGTTACGCCAATGGGGTTAGGACTTGGGGGTGGATGAAAGGTAGCGTCTGCCACCACCCTCATAAGGTCACGTGCCATGGGCCAAATAGGTACACCCATTTAGAGAGAGCTGACCATGGCGTTGCCATACGCTACCCATGGGTCAATCATGTATGGGGTTGGTGATCCTGCAGATCTATCCACCTATCTGCACAACCGTATACCCCTGCATGCCACTCAACCCGAGTAAAAAAGAGATCCTAAGGGTTGTAAAAGACACAATGGATGACATGGTCTAGCTGGTTAAGCGGTTAGATCATGGTTCAGTTTTTTGTGTTTTTGTTTGAGCAGGCGTAGCGCAACACCTGTTTCCCGTAGACGCACCACTTCACATGGACAGATAAAGTCCACATCCGCCAGGGTCATTTCAATGGTGCCGCGCTTACCCAGTTGAAACTGGGGGGGGATGGTTTCAAAGGGGATAAAGATACCATCAGCAATAGGGTCTGGCACGCCAGAGAAGCTGATGTTCTCGACCTCGGTTACCATGATCTGTTCTTCACCATCCAGGTGAATGGTCATCTTATCACTACAGACAAAGCGGGGTTTTTCCCGGCGCCCACCCGAAAAACCATCTCGGGGTGTTCGACGTTCCTTAGGAACTTCAATCTGCTTTTCCATCAAGAGATATTTACTTAACGTAACGGATGACATGGTATCCACATATGGTGCTGAAGGTCTGACCAACGGTTTACCGTATAAAAACCGTACTTCCTACATGATTATTTGTAACGTATTGTCTTCTTTTTGTATACGTATGTCATTTTATATATACGCAAGTTATTGATATCAGGTGATTCGTGAAAAATATTTTTAGGTGGTGTGTGGAATATAAGGACTGAGATCCATATTCAGGAACGGTTCAGCGGCTTCAAGAGTTGAAAAATTGTGCATGGGATGACGGTTGCCTTTGAGCGCTTCATAGTGTGCAGTCAGGGCAGCTTCACGGGGTGAAAAGACCAATAGAGCCCAACGGCCTGTCACAATCGTCCGCTCTTTGTTGAGTTGATCCAACTAAGCTATCTGCTGAGGTGTGGCACACATATTGGCTTGGCACATGTCACCAATACCGGAGAAGTTGGAATGATAGATGGGGTTTTCTGCCAACGTCAAATGCCAATCCAGCCGTTGTGTGCCATCCACATCCCCCACAAAGTAGGCAATAACCCGTTGCAGCTTGGGGTGAATGGCGTCTCAATCATGTCAGTTATGGCTCAACCTTCATCCCAATAAGGGTGAATGCCGTACAATCATACGATCAAACGGGCATACAGGTGCAACCGAGCCCTGCACAATCCATCTACATGGTCACCATTCCCCCCTTGGTAAATTAGGAAAGAGGGTACCGAGCCGTCACCGGTGGCGTATCTTGTCGGTGGCCTACACGGGTTTTTCGCGCCCTTAAGCAAACAGGATACTGCAAATAAAGACGGCCGCTAAAATACCCGCCAGATCAGCGGTTAAAGCGGTCGCTAACGCATGGCGTACCCGCTTAACCTGTACGGCACCAAAATAGACGGCCAGGACATAAAAGGTGGTTTCTGTAGAACCTTGCAAGGTACTAACCAGCATACCCACATAGCCGTCAGGCCCAATGGCAGGGTTTTGAATGGTATCCGCCACAATACCATAGGCACCTGAGCCTGAGAGTGGGCGTAACAGAGCCATGGGTAGGGCTTCAGCCGGTAACCCAATCCAACTGGTAAAGGGGGAGAGTAGGCCAATTAACAGATCCATAGCACCACTGGCCCGGAACATACCAACAGCCACCAAAATGGCAACCAGATAAGGGATAATTTTCAGCGCAACATCAAAACCCTCTTTGGCCCCTTCTACAAAAGCTTCGTACACTTTAACACCACGGAACAGACCAAAACTGAGCATGGCGACCATCAAACCAGGCATAACCCAGGGGGAGATGGCTTTTCCATAGAGAATGGTTACAGGAACCAGACAGAGGATAACCGCCAAAAAGAGGTAGGAGGCCATGGCAGAGCTACCAGAGGCGGTCTTTTGCAAAATATCCTTTTGTTCATCACTTAAAGAATGATCTATAGATGTATTTTCAGACGTTTGTGAAGTAACCGAGGGTGCGGGGAAGAACCGTTGATACGAACGCGCAGCTAAAATGGCCACGGTTGTTGAACAAATGGTGGCAAATAAGGTGGTGGGTAGAATAGCAGCAGGGTCCATACTACCGGCTGCCGCTCTAAGGGTAATCACACCGGTTGGGAGCAGGGTTACCGAGCTGGTATTAATGGCCAGAAACAGGGCCATACTGTTGGTGGCTGTTCCCTTATGGGGGTTAAGACTATCCAGGGCTTGCATGGCACGGATACCAAAGGGGGTCGCCGCATTACCTAAGCCAAGGGCATTGGCTGAAAGGTTAAGGATCATGGCGCCCATGGCAGGATGGTCCGCTGGGACCTCAGGAAACAGGCGAATCATTAAGGGACGAATCAGCTTGGCCAGTAGGGTCAGTAACCCCCCTTTTTCCACAATCTTCATCAATCCTAAAAAGAGGGCCATGACACCAACCAGACCCAAGGCCAGTTCCACCGATCCTTTGGCGGCATCCACCATGGCGGTGGAGAGCTGTTGCATGGCTGTGGTATCACCCGTCAGGGTGTTAAAGGCCGCCATGCCAAATGCAATAAAGACCAGGGCAATAAAAATTCCATTCATGGTGTAACGTCCGTGTGTGTTGTTGTCCCAGCTTACCGACGCAATAACAGGTGTGCGTATCACCGATGGAAATGAACCATCCTATATGCCATGTGCTTCACCCATTCCGGTCCATCCCAAGTGGCCAAAACAGGTGTTGAAATGGGCGGTTGGACCTGGTGCCAAGCTGCTTTAACAGGAATGCTTGGTGGCTTGGCAACAGCAAACGCTTTGATTACGCTAGGTGATGATAAACCGTTCTGAGTGGTTTTAACCCATGCCCTACTGGCCCACTTGACCCTATGTATGGCACAGATCTTATGGTTCCATGAGATCCAGTGAAGATCCTTAAAGGGGCTCCATCTCATCCCATTGGTGACACTGGGGGCACTTCCAATAGATCTCATGGCTCTCAAACCCACAGTGGGTGCAACGAAAGTTGGGTTGCCGACCAACCATGCCATCCAAACTCTGTTGGGCCACTTCCAAAGCCTGTTCAAACTGGCCCTGACGCACCAAAAAGGCCACATACCATCGTGCTAAAACGGCGGAATCCCCACGGCGTTCAAGACCCATCTTCATTAAGGTGTCGACATCTTCCAACCGTTGCTCAGCCTCCAACCAAATACTCCACTGGACGATCAGTTGTGGTGAAGCACTCTGTGCATGGGCGGCTTCATCCATACAGGATTCAAAACCACTTAGATCTTCCAGAGCATCGTAGGAACGTCGTAGAACATCCACCAGTAGAAACATATGGCCAGGCCGTGTATGACGCAGCTCCTTAAGGAGAGTAACCGCCTGTTCAGGGTTCCCATCCTTTAAGGCTTTCTCCGCCATAATACGGCGGGCCTCTACGCAACCGGGGTGGGATTCAATGGCCTGTTCTAAATTTCGGGTGGCTTCATCGGGGGAGGGGGGGGCCACATCATGGCGTAGCTGCTCCCGCCCGATCTGGACCCGTAAATGGGCATCCCGTCTTGGGTCAGGATCACCAGTAACCTTTTGCAGACGTTCTAAAATCTCTAGTGCTTTATCCCATCGATTTTCGTTTTCATGCAAATTCATCAAAGCACTCAAAGCTTTTAAATGCCCTGGATCTTCTTCCAATGTTTGATGGTAGCTATGGATCGCACGATCTACAAAACCACTCTTGCGATAATCCTCACCCAAACCATATAGAGCCGCAATGCGGGTCTCCCGGCTTAGGTTAGGGCGTTCCAGCAGGTTTTGGTGCATGCGAATGGCCCGACCTAGCTCCCCCTGTTTTAAAAACAGGTTGGCTAAGGAGAGGTACACTTCCACGGTTTCAGAATTAACACGAACAGCCTGACTAAAAGCCTCAATCGCTTTATCCGGCTCATCGTTTAAGAGGAAATTTAAACCACGGTAGGTAAAGGCGGCATCCCGGCGTCGTGCGATCTCCTCAGGATCTTCCACAGGAGCATGCTGACCCACCCGGTAGCCGATTCCAAATAGAATCAGCCCCAGTGCAATCCAGGGTGCCCACTCAACAAGAAAGGAGAACGTCATTTCACCATCAACATACATGTAGAAGGTTAAAAAACAGACCGTTACACAAGTTTATTCCTGGCTTAGATTAAGATCTGTTGCAGGATCTCCTACTATTACACTCATCGCCCAATAGGTCACGGGGCAAACACCAAAAAAAAGCCGGTGCATCTGCACCGGCCTTGTATCAGCTTGCTCAAGTATTTGAGGATTAGAAGAGCCCTTTAACCCCAAAGCCTTTCAAGATTTGCTTAACGGGTGCCGCTTTGTCCCCCAACTTTTTATCAATCAGCTCTTTGGCTTTATCTTTAGCCAAAGCTTTGGCCAGAGAGGCTTGATCAACTTTAACACTGGGGCTATTCCAGTTGCCTTTAACCTTAACCGGAATGGTCAGGTCCTGACCCTTTTTGCCCAGATTACGCACCTTGGCGTTCATGTTGTAATCCAGCATCTCATCGGCAATATCCACGGTACCTTTGCCCTGCATGATCATGTCGTTGGAGCTAATCTTCAACCGTTCATGGCGCATGACCCCTTGAACAATTTTGGCATCCAAGATCATATCATTGAAGGAGGTGTCCTTAGTTCCAGCAGGTGGGGCTGGTTTGCCGGTGGCCATGGCATAGACCGATTTGATCTGTCCTAAAATGTTCAAACCCTGCAAGGTTCCTTTAGAGACACCACCCTTAATGTTTCCATTTAACTGGCGCTTCAAGCCATACATGGTGGTACCTGCGGTGGTGGTATCCAATTTTAAATCAGCCTGGCCGGTCAGTAGATCCACATCGGCCATCTCTTTGAGCATGTCACCAAGCTGGACACCCTTGAGGTTCTTTTTAAAGGCCATTTTAGGCGTTTTACCCCGGACATCAATCTGACCGGTGGTCATGAGAGAACCTTTATAGAGGTTGACTGAGAAGGGGTTGAGTTTCAATAACCCTTTGGCGGCATCTACTTTAAGGGTGACCTTCTCAAATTGACCCTTGGCAGCCTTCAAGCTATCCAAGACCACTTGGCCTTTGATATCCAACTGGCGGAGTTGATCGATGGTGGCTTGATCAAGAACCGTATCATCCCCTTTGGCTGCGGGTGTGGAGGGTGTATCCGCAGTCTCTGTTTTACCCTTTTGGTCACTGGCAACCATGTAGCGGTCCAGATCCAGTTTATCTCCCTTTAGGTTAAACCGTGCTGCGGTACCATCCAAACGGGGCGCGGAGAGGTTACCCGTAAAGTGGGTATCATCCAATGTAAGATCCAGCTTGCTAACGGTTGCAGAGCCACCATTGGCCATATCCAGTTTGCCCTGCATAGCCATCGCTAACTTGGTGAGCACATTAGGATCAGCGGTTTGTAGAGGGGGTAGACCCAATTTAGCCATCAGATCTTTGGGGGAGGTGGGGTCTAGGGTTAGGTTCCACGCCACACGGGGATCCCCATTCAGGTTGGCAACATCCACACCGCCTGTGGCTTTCAGTTGTTGACCAAATCCTTCCAGGTGTAATTGGCTTACACCCACCGTACCCGCTGCCATATCGGTGGCAATATGAGCCGACAGACGCATATCCACGGAACCGCCAGGCAGTTTTTCACCATTGCCTTGGATCATCAGGTCCATTCCAGAGATATTCACTTTCAAAGGATCTAAATGAACGCCGATGGCACCACTCAGTGCGGCCCGTACGGTTTCCATACCCAGTTCTGGGGTACCTGTGGCTTCCACAGCCAGCTTATTGTTGCTAACCTGCACTGTGCCGTTGGCCAGATCAATGGCAACATCTGCACTTAATTGGGTTTGCACTTTGGTCACTGGCAGCCCTTTGGCCACGGTCCCGATGGCCAGTTTCATCCCATTCATAAGCAGTGACTGCATATCAGCACCAGGCTTTAACTGGCCACTGAACTGGATGGCGGCATCAATGGCTTCACCTGCTCCACTGATACTGCTTTTGGATACCTTGGCATCCAGGCTTAAATTAACCGGCTCACCCAAACGCACGGCACCGGTGGTCAGATTCAAAGGGCTCAGGCTGGCCAAAAGGTCGCCTTGCTCATCCCGGAAGGTGACTTTAGCGTTGGTAATCTCCACCCCACCCAGCTTAAGACCGGCCAGTGCATCGGTATGCTCTTGGTCATCCTTATGGTCATCCTTATCATCATGGCCGGACTTATCTTCGTCAGCAGCATCTTTATGACCACCGCCGGCCAAGTCGCTCCAGTTATCCCGCCCGTTTTTATCCCGAATCAGGTTGGCTTCCAGTCCATCAATAATGATGCGGTCAACCTCAACCTGCTTGGAGAGCAGCGGCATGAGCTTCATCCGTACATCGATCTTATTCAGCTTAACCATGGACTGGCCATCACCAAGGCCCATGGGGTTACCCAGTGCGGCGGAGTCGATGGTGACCCCAGCCCAGGGGAAGAGTGAGAGATTAAGATCTCCGTTCAAACTCAATTCCCGTCCAGTGGCTTCACGCACTTTTTCGGCAATGGTCTGTTTATGATCGTTGGGATCCACAAACATTGGAATCGCCAACAGGACGACAATGATCAAGACAATCAGGCCAATTAGGCCAATCAACAATTTTTTCATCGCTTCTTTCCCTAAACGGAGGGCTTATTAATTCAAGCTATCCAGTAGCTTTTTTAGTCCATCTTCCAACGCAACTTGGGCTGAGACCCCAAGTTCCTCTGTCGCACGACGGGGATCACCAAGTGATTCACGAATATCCCCAGCCCTGGGTTCACCATGATGAATGGTCGCCTGACTCTCAAGCAGTGACCGAACACGTTGTGCAAGTTGCAGGATGGTAATCGCTTTTCCGGTGCAAACGTTATAAACCTTTGCTTCTCCAGCAGCCTTTTGCATGCCGGCCAACAGGTGCGCTACCACATCTGCCACATAAACAAAATCCCGAGTCTGTCCACCATCCCCAAATACTGTCACATCAGCGCCATCTTTCATGCGATTGGTGAAGATGGAGATAACCCCGGAGTAGGGGGAGTGGGGATCCTGCCGGGGGCCATAGACATTGAAAAAGCGGAAACCACAGGTGGGTACGCCATGCACACCACTGGCAACAACGGCATGCAGCTCTGAACCCAACTTATCAGCCCCATAAGCTGTTAGGGGTTGACGGGGGGCCTCTTCACAAATGGGTAAATCCCGGCAATCCCCATAGGTTGCAGCAGAAGAGGCATAAATCACCGGTACCGGGCGACCTGCTTTGGCATAGCGGGCAGCATCCAGCACATTAACCGTGCCGGTTTGGTTAATACGGTGGGTACCGACCCAATCCTCATTGGAGCGTGCTACAGAAGCCACAGCGGCCAGATGAAAACACCCATCCACACCCTGCATAGCCTGTTTGACCGTATCGGTATCGGCAACATCACCAATACTCACCTCACAAGCTGTTTGCACATTGTCACGCTTACCTGTGGAAAGATCATCCAAAATACGCACATTATCACCGCGGGCCAACAACGCATCGGCTAAATGTGAGCCTATAAATCCACAGCCACCGGTTATCAGGTAGGTTGCCATCTTTACTCCAAATTATCGTATAAGGTAAAAGACCCCTCGCTTGTCTGTAAAACGAGGGGTCTTTTAGTCGATATATCCTGGCATTAACCTGTTTTAAACAGATTATCCAACATCGGTTTAGCCACTTCAGCCAAATGTACAGGTGGTGCATGGTCCAGCCATTGTCGGCTGTTTAGATCATATTCATAGACCTTGTAGTCACCACTGGCATGACCACTGGCATCGGTACGCCTGGGGGCGCGAGCATGTAGGGCCACCACGGATCGATCTGGGGTAAAGCCAATGCCTGCCGGTTCACTTAACAGTTTTGTTAGATAAAATTTGGTGAGATCCCGTTGTTTGCCCCCAATGACAGCACACCAAACCAAAGGCTCATAACAGGACTTTGCGCGGATCTGTGTCAATTTTAATGCTTGGCAGGCACAGACACGTCGGACATCTCCCAAGGGAAACTCAGCTCGGTTTTGGGTAAAATCAACACAATCGCAGGTCTGTTGAACCGGGTTCATGTTGGATTGATGCGCTTCATCCAATGGGTTTTTACCCGTATAGGTTTTATCATATTTCTCGGACAGGGGTGGTAACATCAACCCTTCTGCATCTGGATAAATACCCATTTTAATTGAAGCCTCAGAGGCTGGTTCTGGGGTTGGTTCAGGCGCAGGGGGTGTTTCCGCCACCGGCTCTGGAGTCGGCTCGGGTGCAGAGGGGGCTTCCGCCACCGGTTCCGGGGTTGGTTCGGGCGCAGAGGGGGCTTCCACCACCGGTTCCGGGGTTGGTTCGGGTGCAGAGGGGGCTTCCGCCACCGGTTCCGGGGTTGGTTCGGGTGCAGAGGGGGCTTCCGCCACCGGTTCCGGGGTTGGTTCGGGCGCAGAGGGGGCTTCTACCACCGGTTCAGGCGTTGGTTCAGGTGCAGGGGGGGCTTCTACCACCGGTTCAGGCGTCTCTTGCACCGGTGTCGGTTCTGGATCCACGGTGGCCTCTACCGTAATGGATTCAGGCTCCACTTTTGGTTTTGGCTCAGGTTCCGGTTCCGGCTCGGGGGGTAGAATTGTCTGTTTCGGTGTTTCACGTTTTGGTTGGGGTGGGGGCGGTGGTGGGGGTTGTACCCCGCCGCGTTCCCACAAATACCATACTGCCATGGTACCCACTGCAATTCCAAACCAAGCTAACGGTTCCATGCCGCTTCCCCTTAATTGTAGCCACGGTTGGTTTAAAACGAGACCGTTGTTGAGATGCAACTGTTTGTGACGCCAATTAATCTATTAACCAACCCATCTTAAATCATTGAAAGCTACCCCTTGTCGGAAGTCAACCCGAACCCCCATCATTCCGATGCTTTTCTACAAAATCTCTAAAGATAACGTGTCTCTTTTTTTTACAGGTGGGATAAAGCCAAATGGTCGATAAGTTCATACATGGACTTTTAGTTGTGAAAATGCGCACAATAGAGATATATCAGCCTTTTTAATTCATAGGGTTACGTATTTACGCTAGGTTTATCGTCCAACCGTTACATAACAATATTGGAGTTTACCAAAAGTATGTGTGGTATCTGCGGGTTCTATGGACACGGTAATACGGAAGACCTGGCACGTATGAATGCACAGCTCCATCATCGAGGTCCGGATGATGGCGGGGTTTACCAAGATCCCACCCACCCCTTGTTTCTTGGGCACCGACGTCTCTCTATTTTGGATCTGGCCGGGGGCCAGCAGCCCATGTGGAGTGCCAATGGTCAGTTTGGTGTGGTGTTTAATGGGGAGATCTATAATTTTCAGGCATTACGGCAGGAGCTCGAAGCAAAAGGTCACCATTTTATAACCGATCACTCAGATACTGAGGTTGTGTTACACGCTTGGCAGGCCTGGGGACCCGCCATGGTGGAGCGGTTTAATGGTATGTGGGCGTTGGCCCTATATGATCGAACCTGCCAGCAACTTTTTCTTAGCCGAGATCGTTTTGGTAAAAAGCCTCTCTATTACCATCAACAAGGGAGCCAATTTGTTTTTGCATCTGAGCTGCGTGCACTCATGCAACATCCATCGGTCCCCAAACATTATGATCAAATGGGGTTGATGAAGTATTTTGCCTATGGCTATGTACCCGCCCCAAAGACCCTTTATAAAACCATTCATAAACTCCCCGCTGGTTGTAACCTACAGCTCTCTTTGGGATCTGATCGTGTTGAAATAACCCGTTACTGGCGCTATCAACCTGATCCGTTTACCAGCTACCCTAAAAACCCTGAAGAAAGTTGGGGGGAGGAGCTACGCGCGTTACTTGGGGCTGCCGTTAAACGACGTATGATTGCCGATCGTCCCTTAGGCTTTTTTCTTAGTGGCGGGGTGGACTCTTCGGCCATTCTCGGCTTAGCCGCTCAGCAGGCAGATGGTGCCAGTTTAAAAGCTTTTTCCATTGGTTTTGAAGAGGCCAACTTTGATGAAACCCACTATGCACGTACCATTGCAAACAAGTTTGGGTTGGATCATCGCATTGATGTGCTCTCCATGGATAAAGCTCGGGCTCTTTTACCAGAGATTTTAAGCAAACTGGATGACCCGTTTATTGATACCTCTCTGTTACCAACCTATCTGCTCTGCCAACAAGCGCGTAAAGAGGTTGTGGTGGCCTTGGCTGGGGATGGTGCTGATGAACTCTTGGCTGGCTATGACCCCTTTAAAGTGCTGCGGCAAGCCCACTGGTACCACCGTTTAATGCCACGCTTGCTCCATGGTGGTGTGCGTAAATTGATGGATCTACTCCCCACCCGTCATGGCCATATGAGTTTGGAGTTTAAAATCAAGCGGGCGTTGCGGGGTTTGGGCCATGCCCCCCCCCACTGGATGCCCATTTGGCTGGGTGCTTTAGAGCCATCCGATCTGGAAGAGCTGTTTCAAACCCAAGTGGATCCTGCTGAGCTGTATGCTGAAGCGGTGGAGGATTGGACGAGCTGCCATGAGACCAACCCCGTCGATCGTACGCTATCGTTCTACATTAACCATTATCTACAGGAAGATATTTTGGTTAAATCCGACCGGGCAGGCATGATGAACAGTTTGGAAATCCGGGCACCTTTTTTGGATATTGAGCTGGTCGATTTTATCCGCCGCATACCCTGGCAGTACAAGTTGCATAAGGGACAAACCAAATATCTGCTCAAACGTAGCCTGGAGGGTTTGATTCCTGATGAAATTCTTTACCGTCGTAAGAAAGGTTTTGGTGTGCCGGTAGGGGGATGGTTCAGGGATGGTCATTTGCCCCTTAAAGGTTTACCCCACCCCCCCATGCTTAACCCACTGGCGATGCAGAATCTGGAGCAACAGCATCTGCATAATCAGGCAGACCATAAAAGCTTTTTGTGGAACGCTCTGGCGCTGGGACATCATGAGAAGCAGCATACCTCATCACAGCATTAGGGCATAACTGGGTTGGGTAGCGCTGAATACACTGGTGGAACAATATATTATATGTGAATTCCTGCAAAAGTAGAGTGTGTACAAGGTGGGCAGCGCGCAACGGGATCAAAAAGAGACTGAGAGATCATGAACGTCAACGCATGTTAAGGGGTGTGATCTCTTACTCTTGCTGAGTCTGACCGGTACGGTTAATTAGTGCCGCCACATAGCCCGCCCCAAAGCCGTTATCAATATTGACCGTCGTCACATTAGAGGCACAGCTATTGAGCATACCGAGCAGGGCGGCCATACCACCTAAAGAGGCTCCATAGCCCTGGGAGGTGGGTACGGCAATCACTGGTCGGTCAACCAATCCACCCACCACAGAGGGCAGGGCGCCTTCCATACCTGCAGCCACAATAAAGACCTGGGCACGTTTGAGCAGATCACTGGCAGCCAGTAGGCGGTGTAGACCAGCGACACCGGCATCGTAGTGGGTTTCTACAGTGGCCCCCAACATACGGGCTGTTAGGGCCGCCTCTTCTGCAACCGCAAGATCACTGGTTCCGGCGCAGAGTACCGCAACCAGCCCGGTACCTTGTTGCTTAGGATCGTGCTGCCAGGTCATACAACGGGGTAGGGGGTGGTGCTGTAATTGAGGGTGGTGGCTCAGCAGTTTGGCGGCCTTCTTTTTACCGATACGGGTAATAAGCAGATCCCGGCCATGGGTTAAAGCACGCGTGGTAATGGCATGCAGATGATTAAATTTCTTACCCTGCGCTAAAATGACTTCAGGAAAACCGTGGCGTAGTTCCCGGTGGGTATCCAAACGGGCCACAATCTGGCCATGGTTTTGGATGGTGTCCATGGGAAAGTGTTTGAGATCGGTTAGGGCATCCGTAACCGTGAGCTTGCCTTCAGAAACCTGTTCTAGAATGATTTTGAGCTGCTCGGGTGACATAATAAACCATCCCATGCTGAGGTGTGAATCATCTAACGTTTCAGTATCGTTTTATACACGTAAGTTATGGCTTAGGTCATGAAATAGTTTGAGGGGGGCCGGGGAGAGAAGTTCGCACGATGCCCTCGGTTGGTCGCTTATGATCGCACCATAATCTCTCAAGCAGATGTGACCTAAGAATACGTGAGGTGTCTTTTATCTTGGATAGTGAGAGGCAACATCGGCCATATAAAGCCGGTATACGCCCCCCCATGCACACCCTTTTAGGGTGGTGCCGGTGACAACGGTTGAGGGTGTGCCCAAGCTGCAAAAAGGGGTGATGCGGTGCTCCCTATCATCACCTTTTAGTACCGACAAACGAGAGTCAGTTTACCCCTAGGCTGGGCAAAATAGCCCATATATTTGCCCAGCCAGGGTTTAAACTTTTAAAAGTGTGTCCAGCCACTCTGAGCCAAATTCATGGCTTGGCCTTGCTGCTGAATGGTGACCGTGGGTTTGCCTTCTGCTTTGGTAATTTCACCAATCTCAACCAGCGAAACCCCCACTTGATCCGCAATTTTAGCCACCTCTTCTGCAGCCCCTGGTGCAAAAGCAAAGAGCAGCTCGTAATCTTCACCACCGGTTAAGGCCAGCTCCAGGGCGGACGATCCATGCTGATCCATGACTCGCTTTGCAGAGTCAGAGAACGGGAGTTTCTCTACATCCACCACCGCACTAACCTTGGAGGCTTCGCAGATGTGGTTGAGGTCTGCAACCAGGCCGTCGGATAGATCAATACAAGCATGGGCAAGTGCGGCATCCTGAATCGCCATCCCCAGTGTAATACGGGGTTCAGGCAGATCATGACGACGGCTTAAAAAGCTCACATCATCGGCAGATCCCACAGGTAACTTACCCAGCATATGGGCCAAACCAAACGCGGAGTCACCCAAGGTGCCTGATAGAAAGAGCTTATCCCCAACCTGGGCACCTGACCGTGCCACAGCACGTTGCTGACCAATTAAACCCAGCAGCTGTACCGTAATAACAATCTTGGCATTGGAGCGAACCGTATCCCCCCCAACCAAAGCCACCTGGTGGTTTTCAGACGCAGCTTTCACCCCACGGGCAAACTCTTCCATCCAGCTTTGTGAGGTACGGTTAGGTACCGCCAAAGAGAGCAAAAACCAACGGGGCATACCCCCCATGGCCGCAATGTCGGATAGATTAACCGCCAACGCTTTTTGACCCAGCAGGTAAGGGTCGGCATCGCTGTTAAAATGGATGCCCTCTACCATGGTATCTGTTGTGGCCAATAGATCTTGGGTGCGGGGTACCGATAATGCAGCGGCATCGTCACCAATACCCAACTGTACCCCTTCACCATTTTTTGGCTGGATCGGGGCAAAGATATCGTGGATCACACCAAACTCACCGAGGTTGGCAACGCTTTTTTCCACCATTATTTCGACTCCTGTTGGCCCCATACCCGCATCGGTACGGCCCCCTCATCCCGCATCAAACTGGCGATTTTATCCATAACACCGTTGGTAAAACGGCTGGACTCTTCCCCACCAAAACGTTTAGAAAGTTCAATGGCTTCGTTCATGATGACCCGATGGGGTACATCGGGCTGTTTAAGCAGTTCATAAATGCCTAAGCGCAATACATTGCGGTCCACAACCGATAAACGATCCATCGACCAGCCTGCACCAGCCCGGCCGATCCAGCTATCCAACCCCTGACGCTCCTCCGCTACCCCACGGGTGAGAATGCTGAAATACTCCTTATCCATCCCTTCGGAATGGGGATCTTTCAGCATATTCATCATAGCTGGTTCAATAGGATCCCCCGCGATTTCGCAGCCATACAGAACCTGTAGCGCGATCTCACGAGACTTGGTACGACCACCACGACGGATGGTATTGCGGGATTTGCCCGATTTGCGTGCCATACTTTACATCTCATCCAGCAGATTAATCATCTCAATGATGGAAATGGTTGCTTCCCAACCTTTGTTTCCAACCTTGGTCCCCGCACGGTCAATGGCCTGTTCCACGGTATCGGTGGTTAACACACCAAAGCCGATGGGCATTTCATGCTCCAAGCCCACAGAGGCCACACCTTTGGTGACTTCAGCAGAGACATAATCAAAGTGCGGGGTTGAACCACGAATCACAGCACCTAAGCAGATGATACCGTCATACTTACCGCTTTTGGCTGCTTTTTGGGCGGCCAAGGGCAGCTCAAAAGCACCAGGAACGCGGGCTACGGTAATGTCCTCTTTTTTACCACCGTGACGTAAAATACAGTCAATGGACCCCTCTAGCAGGCGCTCGGTGATAAAGCTGTTGAAACGGGACAGAAGCAGGCAGAACTTCTTGCCATCAACGGTCAGATGACCTTCCAGTTCAATAATGTCGCCCATGTCCTCTCCTTCTTAGTAGGTTATGATTCGTTGGTTTCAGGGAACTGCCGTAGCAGATGCCCCATCTTGTGCTTTTTGGCCTTCAAGTAGTGTTCGTTGGTGGTGCCATGTTCAATTTCCAACGGCACCCGATCCACCACATCCAGACCATAACCGGTCAGACCGACAATCTTTTTGGGATTGTTGGTCATCAATTTCATATGGGTAACACCCAGATCTTTCAAAATCTGAGCACCAATACCATAGTCTCGCAGATCTGCAGAGAAACCCAACGCTTCATTGGCCTCTACCGTATCTCGACCTTCATCTTGAAGGTTATAGGCGTGCATTTTATTAATCAAACCAATGCCACGTCCCTCTTGCCGCAGGTAGACAATGACACCGCGCTCTTCACGACCAATCTGTTCCATAGCCGCTTGTAGCTGTGGCCCACAATCACACCGTAGGGAACCAAACATATCACCGGTTAGGCATTCGGAATGGACCCGAACCAAAACAGGTTCACCATCATCCACATTCCCTTGAACCAGGGCCACATGCTGGTGTTCATCCACATCATTGGTATAGGCAACCAACTTCCACTCACCACCATAAGCGCTGGGTAGACGGGTCTCTACCGCCCGGTGTACCAACTGTTCGGTTTGGCGACGATAGGCGATCAGATCAGCAATGGTACCAAGCTTGATGCCCATCTCTTTGGCCATGGGGATCAGATCAGGCACACGGGCCATGGTTCCATCATCTTTAAGAATCTCACAAATCACCGCTGCGGGTTTTAAACCGCTGAGACGGGAGAGATCGACCGAAGCCTCGGTGTGACCCGCACGTACCAAGACACCCCCATCTTTGGCCACCAAGGGGAAAACATGACCAGGGCGAGAGATATCCTCTGGGCCACTGTTTTCATCAATAGCGGCCTCAATGGTGCGGGCCCGGTCTTGTGCAGATATACCCGTGGTTACCCCGGTTTTTGCCTCAATGGAGACGGTAAAGGCGGTTTTAAATTTGGCATCGTTGTCTACCACCATCAGTGGCAGTTGCAACTTCTCCACCCGCTCTTGAGAGAGAGAAAGACAGATCAACCCCCGACCATATTTGGTCATAAAGTTAACCGCCTCATCGTTGCAAAACTCGGCTGCAACAATCAGGTCGCCTTCGTTTTCGCGGTTTTCATCATCCACCAGGATAACCATCTTGCCCCGGCGAAAATCTTCCAGAATGTCCGCAATGGAATCGAAATCTGACATCGTACCGTCTTTAAGCAAATCCGCGTTCTTTTAAAAACGCCTCTGTGATGTCGCCGGAACCACCCTTAACTGCACAGTTGGCACCACGACGTAACAGCCGCTCCACATAGCGACCCAGTAAATCGGTTTCCACATTGACCCGTCCACCCACAGAAAGCCCACCAAGGGTGGTCTTTTGCTGTGTAAGGGGGATCACATTGATCGAAAACCGTGTTGCATCTTCCCCATCCACGACCTGATTGACGGTTAAACTAATACCATCAATGGCAATGGATCCTTTGGGGATAATATAGCGCCCAATATCCGCGGGCACACGGAACCAAAGTTCAATGGACCGTCCGCGGGTCTGTTGGGACTCCAACCAACCCACAGCGTCCACATGCCCTTGAACCAAGTGACCATCCAAACGGCCACCCATTTGTAGTGCCCGTTCCAGGTTAACCGCTTGTCCAACCTGCATGGTATCAAACGTGGTTTTATCCACCGACTCTTGCGAGACCTCAACCGTAAACTGATGGCCTGACATCTGGGTAACGGTCAAACAGGCCCCACTGACGGCAATGGAGTCCCCCAACTTAACGTCCGCCATCGGCAGATCACTCTGTACGGTCAGTTGCCAGTCTCCACGCCCTTTTTCCAAGGTGGTAATTTGGCCGACCGTTTCAATGAGTCCTGTAAACATGGTGTCCGTCACTTTAAGCTCTTCATGGTACGCCTCACACCCTTTTAGATGAGGTTACCTAACAGGCAACCTTATACAAAAAGGGTGAGATATCAACCGTACCATAGGTTATGGCATGGCCACGGGATCTGGGTGAAACTGTGGATGTGTGTCACCGTTTTCAACCCATGATGTCAAACCAATACCCCTATAAAAAGCCAAGCTTAGCAGAGCCGAGCCTAGGGGTGATTAGGGTTACTCATCATTGGGTCCGTAGACCACGCACCCTTCAATTAAAAGATCACCATCCAGTGGGCTAAGCGTAACATTATTCAGCCTGGGTGCCTCAGAAAGTTTGGCCGCACCCAACCCGTCCAGAATACCAGAAGCCTCACGACCTCCGATCAACATCGGTGCCATAAACAGCGCCACACGATCGACCAGTTTTTTATCCAGCAACGAGCCGGAAAGTATGCCACCTGCCTCCGCCAAAATGCTGGTTACATCACGGTCGGCCAGTTGTGACATTAAATCTTTTAAATCCACCCGGCCATTTTCATTGGCTGAACAGAGAATAAGCTCGACCCCTGGTAGTAGCTGAAACAGCTTCTGTTTGGTCTCCGACGCACGCGCTGTGGTGGCAACCCAAAGGGGGGCCGTCGAGTCTGGGTTGATCACCCCAGCACGCTCCGACAGTTTTAATGTGCTATCCACCACCACACGGATGGGGTCCCGTCCGCCTTCTAATCGGCAGGTTAGGCGGGGATTATCATCAATAACGGTCTGTACCCCGGTTAAAATGACATCGTGGGTATCTCTTAAACGATGCCCTCTTTTTCGTGCGGCAGCACCGGTAATCCACTGACTATGCCGTTCCCGTGTGGCCGTTTTGCCATCTAAAGAGGCTGCTGACTTCAGGGTGACCATCGGTCGGTTGTGCAACATACGGGTGATAAAGGGTCGGATCAGGGATTGTGCTTCATCCTCACGGACCCCAATCTTTACGGAAATACCCGCCTGTTTCATCCGTTGGAACCCCCGTCCGGAGACTTGGGGGTTGGGATCTTCCATCGCCGCAACCACACGGCGAATACCCGCCTTAATTAACCCATCACAGCACGGCGGTGTACGACCATGGTGGCTACAGGGCTCTAGGGTAACATAGGCCGTTGCGCCCCGTGCGGCTTCACCCGCCATGTGTAAGGCTTCCACTTCAGCGTGGGGACCACCCGCTTTACGGTGCCACCCTTTGCCAATAACCCGGTCATCTTTAACAATGACGCACCCTACAGTGGGGTTGGGGCGGGTGCGGCCGAGACCTCGGGCTGCAAGTCGCAAGGCCTGGTCCATATAGGCGCGGTCTTTACCAGCATCGGGTTTGGCCATGGTTTTACCCTCTGAAGGTGAATGTTTGTGTGAGCAAAAATCTTTTAAACAATGATTAAGAACATGCCAATAAAAGCCGGTTACCAGGTGTATTCATTTTGCCCAAGTTTTCTGACTTTTAGGTTTTACGGTTCTGTTTGGTGAAAGCACAATGGCCAAAGACAGTATTGGCGCGCCCAGCCCTTATCGGGGCCAAGCACGCCAATTTAAACCTGTTTTAGTGAATTACAGATTGTCGTACAGAGGGAATTTTTGACACAGAGTATCCACCTGTTTGAGCACATCTGCTTCAATAGCAGCATCCCCTGTACCACCGGTTGCATCCACGGCATCGACCACACGTACAATCATACGGCCAATGGCCCGGAAAGCCTCTTCATCAAAACCGCGGGTGGTGGCCGCTGGCGTCCCCAAACGAATACCAGAGGTGATAAAGGGGGAGCGAGGATCGTTGGGGATGGCGTTTTTATTACAGGTTAAACCTGCACGCTCCAACGCATGCTCTGTATCTTTACCGGTAATATCACGGCTGGTAAGGTCAACCAACATCAGGTGATTATCGGTCCCACCCGAGACGATACGCAAACCGCCCTCAACCAGTTCCTCAGCCAGAGCCACCGCATTTTTACGCACCTGTTGGGTGTAGCTCTTAAAGTCTGGGGAGAGGGCCTCTTTAAAGGCAACCGCTTTGGCGGCAATAACGTGCATCAAAGGACCACCCTGGATACCAGGGAAGATCTTGGAGTTGATCTTTTTGGCCAAGTCAGCATCGTTGGTCAGGATCATACCACCACGGGGACCGCGTAAGGTCTTGTGGGTGGTGGTGGTGACAATATCAGCATGGGGGAAGGGGCTGGGGTGCTCACCTGTCGCCACCAAACCTGCAAAGTGGGCCATATCTACCACCAGTTTGGCACCTACTTCGTCACAGATTTCACGGAATTTGGTGAAATCAATGATACGACTATAAGCAGAAGCACCAGCCACAATAATGGCGGGTTTGTGCTCCTTGGCCAGTTCGCGAACCTGATCAAAATCGATCCGCTCCGACTCACCATTTAGACCATACTGAACGGCATTGTAGACCTGACCGGAAAAATTGACTTTGGCACCGTGGGTCAGGTGACCACCATGGGCCAGGGACATGCCCAAAATGGTAGAGCCTGCAGGCGCAATGGCCATATAGGCTGCCATATTCGCTTGGGAGCCAGAGTGGGGCTGTACGTTGGCATATTCACAACCAAACAGCTTCTTGGCCCGCTCAATAGCCAGTACCTCAGCCTTATCAACAAACTCACAACCCCCATAGTAACGCTTGGCTGGGTAGCCTTCAGCATACTTGTTGGTCATAACGCTGCCTTGAGCAGACATCACAGCAGGGCTGACAATATTTTCTGAAGCGATCAGTTCGATCTGATTGCGCTGACGCCCCAACTCCTCATCAATCGCGGCTTGTACCTCGGGGTCAAAGCTATTCAGGTCGGCGGTATTCATGATGGGTCTGGTCCTTCCCACACAACGTGGTCTATGGGTTTTTACTGTATGGTCAAGCCCGGTTTAAACCTCACGGGCGTTGGATTCAATTTTATCCAGGCGACGCTGATGACGTCCCCCTTCATAGTCCGTATCCATCCACAGATCGATCATCTCTTCTGCGGTGGCTGGGCCGGTGGTGCGTCCACCCAATACCAGAACATTGGCATTGTTATGTTCTCGGCACAGTCGCGCTGTGTAAGCGTCGTGACACAAAGCGGCACGAATGCCAGCATAACGGTTGGCGGCCATGGAGATACCGATACCGGTACCACACAGCAGCACCCCCCGGTCACCCTCACTGGCCAAAACCTCTTTGCAGAGTTTGGCGGCATAGTCAGGGTAATCCACTGACTCGGTACCATCACAACCCAGATCCACCACTTCAACACCATCTCGTTTGGCCAGATGATCCATCAGTTGCTGTTTCAAGGTATTGGCGCCATGGTCACAGGCAAAGAAAACACGCATGATGATTGTGCTCCGCTTAAAAAGGCTAAATTTGGAGACCGCATATTATAGCGAAAAAACACCAAGATAGCATCGACAATCACATGCATATAAATAGAACTGTAAATTCAAAAGATTATCTTTGTCTCACATGTAACAGCCCACGGCAAACGTGTGTTGATATTCGGTTGACAGTCAAGTGGCTCACCTCAAATGGGTGGGGTCATGTTTCCTTGCTGTGAAAAGAGATAGAATCATGCATGCTATGCGGTATCAGTAGAGATGCATGGCTGGGTTATACGGCATACAAAAGGATGTGACGGATGATCTTCCCAACACCCCGGTTAGATAAATCTATACGACTGGTTTGTTGTCTCTTGCTCATGTTGCTCTTCATACCCACGACGTATGCGGATGAAAAGTTGAAAGTGGTGTGGTTAAAGTGGGGGGCTTATGGTGATCCAGATCGGGTGGATCAAGGGATTATTCCTGATATGGTCCGTACCGTTTTTGAAAGAGCAGGGTATCAGGTGACTTTTACCTTTCAACCCTGGCCCCGTGTATTGCTGGGGGTGAAGTCAGGTAAATATGATGTGGTGGCAGATCTATGGGATCTGCCCAAGTATCAACAGGACTTTCTGTTCCTGGACACCTTGCAGATTGAAAAAATCAGCCTCTTTGTTTTAAAAGATTCCCCCCTTCAATCCGGTGCCCCCCAAGCCTTAAATGGGTTAACCATTGGTGGGGTGATGGAGGGTGGATATAGCGATTGGTGGGATCAGGCCAACCATTTTAAAAAATTGGAAGTGGCTCAAGAGATACAGATGCTGCGTCTACTCCATGCCAAACGGGTGGATGCCATCATTGGTGATCCAGTGGTGGTGAACTCTTTAATCCAAACAGAGATGCCCCAATTGATCGGCCAGTTGCGTGAGCTGGATCCCCCCGCCTCCATTAATCGTGGCGCTCCGGCGATCTCTCGTCACCATCCTCAGGCACAGATCTTAAAAAAGCGTTATCACCAAGCGTTTAAAGCCCTGCGTCAAGAGGGGCTTTATGAGCAGATGGAAATAAAGCATGGTTTGCGGCTGAACTGTTGTTGATAACACTTGATGGATCGATGATGGATACCCCTATGGTGATTTTAAAGGGTCAACCCATCACAGCCTGGCTTTTTCTGCACGTTAAAGCTGTGGGTTCGTTCATGGTTAAGTATCCCCAATGCATACGGCACCCAGCGTTGGCGGTATAAAAGTTCTTTTCAGTTCAGTGTCCTCCACCACAAAACATGTTAGGCTTTGCCCGTGGATTTTTCTTTCCTTTCCATTGGGTTTTCGATCTATGTCCCCAACCAAACATCCTTATAAAGTTGCCTATGTTGCGGCGGTTGATCTGCCAGATAACCGCCGGGCCCATGCCATGCAGATGCTCAAAAATGGTCAGGCTTGGTCCCAATGTGTGACAGACTTTGAATTTGTCACCAATGTGTGGCGCTCTAATATGAAGCGGCTAACGCCTGAGAATATGGCGTCCTTTTATGGTTTGACCCACCCTTTTAAAATTACCGGTCTACCGGTACGCCGTTTTGAACTGTCCCAACGGGCTTGGGTGCGAGAACTCTATTTTTCTATGGCGGCATGGCGGTGCAAACTGCGGGGGTTGGATTTTGTTTATACACGCTCCTACCAACTGCTTCGGCATAGTCTAAAGCGGGGTTTGCCAACCATTGTAGAGACCCACAGCCCCCCAGGCCGTACCCCTGAGATTGATGCCATGCTTTCTCTGACCCATGAAGCCAACTTTGTGGCGTTAACCACCATCTCTGAACCCTTGGCCCAAATGTATCGGGATTTTGGTGTACCCAAAGAGAAGGTCATGGTCTTACCGGATGGGGTTGATCTGGAGCGGTTCGAAGCGGCTCACACCATACAGGAAGCACGGACCAAGTTGGGCTTGCCACAGGATCAGGTGATCGGTACCTATGTGGGGCATCTCTATGATGGCCGCGGTATTGATACCATGTTGGAAGCGGCCAAACAGAAACCCGAGGTACTTTTTCTCATTGTCGGAGGTTACCCAAAGGATATTGAGCGCTGGCAAGCTGTGGTGTCTGCAATGGGTTTAAACAACATCCGCTTTGAAGGGTTTGTGGCCAACGATCAGGTACCTCTCTATTTATGGGCAGGTGATTTTTTAATGATGCCCTATGGTCAGGGTTGTGCCACCAAAGATTGGATGTCTCCTTTAAAGCTGTTTGAGTATATGGCGGCCGGGCGTGCCATTATTTCATCCGATTTTCCTATTCTTCGTGAAGTTTTGGCCGATGGTAAAAATGGGCTGCTATTTGAACCTGATGATGGTGCTGGTTTGGCCCAAGCCATGACCCGTGTGATGGAGGATACACCCATGCGACAAGCCATGGGTGAGGCTGCACTCAAAGAGGTCGCTCAGTACAGTTGGGTGAAACGGGTTGAAAAGGTGATTGAACATTTTGAGGCATGGCAGGCTTAAAGCCTGTGTGTTTAAGCGCGTGAGCAAACCTTTGATGTCTCCTCTAGCTTGGCTATCACGAGGTACATTGGGGTATATCCAGTGCATTCATCGAATCAGGTTAAACCATGGGTATAACACACTTGAGTTGAAAACATAGGGGAGAAGGCTACCGTTGTTGGTGTGCGCTTCTTATGAGTAAATCACGCCCTACGTCATGAGTTGTTTTTAAAATGACTCGGTACGATCAATAAGGAATAGATATGTTGCATCATAAATGTAAGACATTGATGGTCGGTGCGGTACTCACCTGTTTTGCACTGCCAGTTATGGCACAAACGGCCTACGATACGACCTATGGCGTTGTCTATGGCTCGGTAGATAACAGCAACCAGTTTACCGGAACCTATGACAGCTACCCCAGTGGCTTTATTCACCTTAAGGGCAATGGTCAGGGTTATTATGCGGGTTATTGGGCGCAGAGCTCCTCTAAATACTCCTGTGCAACACAGCAGGCAGGTCGCAATCAGCAGATGACATCATACTGGGGCCGTTTAGAGGTACAAGAAACAGCAGAAGGACTGTTGGGTAAATGGTCTTATTGTAATGCGGCCCCCAGTGAAGCATGGCAGGCTGTACCTAAATAAAGGGTATTCCCCTGTGTATCGACGATAAAAAACGGCTCACCCGGAGTAAGGGTGAGCCGTTTTTTTGTATCGAATCTACGAACCAACATGCGGACTCGACAGCCTAGGGTGCCCCCAATATCGGTCGTTTGGCAAACGGGGCAGAAGTTGATACGACGTTACAACGACACGCGGCTCAATCGGCAACCATACTGGCTACACGGGTATTGAAGGATGGCTACGTTGTCTAGAGAGATTGGGATAAAAAAAGCGGCCCATCCTTACGAAGGATGGGCCGCTTTAATATCAGCCAACTTCTTTACAAGAAGTCTTACTCAGAAGCATTGGCCTTTTCCAGAGCCTGGCTCAGAGCTTCACCCAGGCTGCTGGTTGCGCCACTGTTGGTGTCGCTGGCGTACTCTTTGATCGCTTCACGCTCTTGCTGCACTTCCATCGCTTTGATGGAGAGAGAGATTTTGCGCTTCTGACGATCAACCTGCATGACACGACACTCAACTTCAGTATCTACGGTCAGCTTGGCGCCATCACGGTCATCCTGAGAGAACTCAGCTTTACGGATGTGACCATCGACATCATCAGCCAGTTGTACCAGTACACCAGAGCTGAGAACCTCTTTCACTTTACCGTGAACAACGTTGCCTTTGGGGTTGGCTTCAACCCACTGGCCCCAATCGTCAGGCTGAGCTTGCTTCAGGCCCAGAGAGATACGCTCTTTTTCGGGATCCAAGGAAAGCACCATGGCTTCCACTTCCTGGCCCTTTTGGTACTCTTTGAGTACCTCTTCGCCAGCATTGGTGTCCCAAGTGATGTCGGAGAGGTGCACCAGACCATCGATGTCCCCATCCAGACCCACAAACAGGCCGAATTCGGTGATGTTCTTGATCTCGCCTTTAACCATGGCACCGACAGGGTGGCTGGTTGCGAAGGCTTCCCAAGGATTCTCCTGGCACTGCTTGATACCCAAGGAGATACGACGACGATCGGCGTCGACATCCAGAACCATCACGTCCACTTCCTGATTGACTTCCAGGATCTTGGAGGGGTGGATGTTCTTCTTGGTCCAGGTCAGTTCGGATACGTGTGCCAAACCTTCAACACCAGGCTCCAGCTCAACAAAAGCACCGTAGTCGGTGATGTTGGTGACGTGACCGCTGAACTTGGCGCCGGCGGGGTACTTGGCACCAATGCCTTCCCAAGGATCGGTCAGCAGTTGCTTCATACCCAAGGAGATGCGCTGGGTGTCGGAGTTGAACTTTATTACCTGCACGGTCACCGTGTCACCAACATTGACCACGGCGGAAGGATGCTTCACACGCTTCCAGGACATGTCAGTGATGTGCAGCAATCCGTCCAGACCACCCAAGTCAACGAACGCACCGTAGTCGGTGATGTTCTTGACGATACCGTCGAGGATCATGCCCTCATGCAGGGTCTCCAGCAGAGCGGAGCGTGCATTTTCACGATGCTTCTCGATAACGGTACGACGGGAAACCACGATGTTGCCACGACGACGGTCCATTTTCAGGATATCGAAAGGCTGGGTCTCTTCTTGCAGACGTGAAATGTCGTGTACAGGGCGTACATCCACCTGAGAACCAGGTAGGAAGGCAGCCAAGCCGCCCAGGTCGACGGTGTAACCACCCTTGACCTTGCCCATGATACGACCTTCGACGGTCTTCTCGTCGTTGAAAGCTTGCTCCAGAAGCACCCAGGCCTCTTCGCGCTTAGCTTTTTCACGGCTCAGAACGGCCAGACCATTTTGGTCTTCGCAACGCTCAACAAAAACGTCGACAGAGTCGCCCACACCTACGGGGAGCTGACCTTCGGCGTCGTAGAATTCACGGATCGTGAGGCGTCCTTCGGACTTCAAGCCCACATCGATGATAAACTCATCACCTTCACGCTGGATGATCGTCCCAGTAACGACGGAACCTTCACGGCCCACACCTTTACTAAAGGACTCTTCCAACAGAGCTTCAAAATCCTCATCTGCAATTTCATCAAGAATCTGATCGTCAGTCACGACTGGTTACCTCACGGATACAAAAAACGGTTAGGGTTAATCCCAGCCCATTTGGCCCATGCCAAAGAGGCTTAAAAGAGCAGGTCTAAATCCACGTTTGTGGATGTAAAACTGACCTGTTTAAAGACAACGAAAACCGAACCTTCTGAGCTATGCGCTGGCATATGTTCAGATGATTCGGCTTAAAAGCAATCCCTATGCAGCACGTAATCCATCCACAAGAGAAGGGGAGGAACCATACCGCTGAGATTCCATCGGCCAGTCTGTTTCATGCTCGGCACGAAAATCCCACCAGGGATAAGCAGAGGGCCAACTATGTCGAGCCACGGGGGCTTGATATTCTATTTCTTAAGTGCTGGTTGAAGATGGCATCAACTCAGCTACCAGCCGCGCCACCGTCTCGATACTCTCTGTTTGGCTGAGGTAGGTCGTATCGACGGTTTGGGCATCCGGCGCAGCCGCCAAAGGTGCGGTAGCCCGGTTACGATCCCTGGCATCACGCTCTTCTATACGGCTCCTAATCTCGCCAATGCTAACAGACTCGCCTTTGGCTTGCAACTCCAAAGTACGCCTTTCGGCACGTGCTTCTAAAGAGGCGGTCAAAAAGACCTTTAAGTCAGCATCCGGCAGCACAACCGTACCCACATCACGGCCATCTAAAATAACCGATTGGGGGTTGCCATAGTTGCGTTGAAAATCCAGCAAAGCACGGCGTACGCTGGGCATGGCTGCAACGTGGGAGGCTGATTCCCCCACCTTTTCATCCCTTAAGCGTGCGGTGACCTCCTGGTTGTCCAGGTAGGCACGGGCCTGGCCTTGGTTATCCACTTCAAAACGAAAATCCATGGCTGTGGCCCACTGAGCCAGAGCAGCTTCATCCCGGTTGTTGGTGTCCAAGGCGTGTAGTCCAACGGCGCGGTAAATGGCCCCCGTATCCAGGTAGGCGAGTTCAAAACGGTTGGCAATGGCCCGGCAGATGGTACCTTTACCGGCCCCAGCAGGGCCATCCACAGCAAGACGCATACGGTTAGCCATGGGGCAGATCCTCTAACTGAAAGCCAAGGCTGTTCATGAGCTCTGAAAAACCGGGGAAGGAGGTGTTAATGTTATCGCACCGCTCAACCAAAACCGACTCCTTACAACGCAGTCCTGCCACCAACAGACTCATGGCAATACGGTGATCGGTGTGGGAGTCGACCGTTGCCCCGCCGGCCAAACCTTCGGGGTTGCCGGTAATCACTGCCCCATCAGGACGCTCCTCAATGGTTGCGCCAAATGCTTTCAGACCATCGGCCATGGCGGTAATGCGGTCGCTCTCCTTAACCCGCAGCTCTTCCGCACCATGCACCAACGTTTGTCCATCAGCCAGAGCCGCGGCAACAAAAAAAGCGGGGAATTCATCAATGGCACGGGGCACGACGGCAGGGTCGATCTCAATTCCTTTTAGATCTGAATAGCGAATCCGCAAATCTGCCACTGGTTCACCACCAATTTCCCGTTCATTCAGGCGCTCAATCTGACCACCCATGGCCAGCAGCAGATCCAAAATACCGGTACGGGTTGGGTTCATGCCGACATTCTCTAGCACAATATCTGACCCTGGTGTGATCAGGGCGGCCACCATGGGGAAGGTTGCCGCAGAGATATCAGCGGGTACATCAATCTCCTGTCCTTCCAGGTCGGGCCACCCTTCTACAGTGACCTTGTTGCCATCACGCTCCACCTCGGCCCCAAAGGCGGTTAGCATGCGTTCGGTATGGTCCCGGCTGACAGCTGGTTCAATAACCGTGGTTTCACCCGCAGTATTCAACCCCGCCAGAATAATGGCTGATTTGACCTGTGCTGAGGCAATGGGGCTGGTATAGGTAATGGGAATAAGCTCGGTACCTTCAATGGTCAAAGGGGCCAAGCGGCCACCATCACGACCCCGAATACGAGCCCCCATCTTGGTTAAGGGCTTGACCACACGACCCATGGGTCGACCCCGCAGGGAGCCATCACCCGTTAAGATAGAATAAAAGGGTTGGCTGGCCAGTAGGCCGCAGAGCAGACGCATGGCGGTTCCAGAGTTACCCATATCCAGGATATCCTCTGGCTCTTTTAAGCCATCCAAGCCTTGTCCTTCAATGCGGTATTCACCATCCCCAAGCCGGTCAATGGGCACACCCATGGCACGGAAGGCATCGACCGTGCGCAAGACATCTTCTCCCTCAAGCAGGCCCTGGACGTGGGTCTGCCCTTCCGCCAATGAACCAAAAATAATGGAACGATGGGAGATAGATTTATCCGCCGCAGGGCGGATGGTCCCCGACAATGAATGTGCGGTGCCACTACGGATGGTACGACCAGATTGGGTGCTGGACATGGATACTTTCCTTCATTTCAACTTTACGTAAAGTCAAGCTAGGGTCGGTTCTATACGACATCCAACTTAAAATATCTGTACCGGGTAGCTCTCTGCCCCGTCCCTTTGGGCTGGCTTCTTGACGGCCTATAGCTAAACCTATGGGTATGAGGTATAGGTTGCTGATAGAGGTGTGATTAGGTTTAAGCTGGCCCACCTAAGCACGCGCCATACCACACGCTTTAAGCACAGCCGTTACGCATGCGTATGATGCGTGGTGGTGCTTATGAGCTAGCAACGGTACGTCTTACTCACCCCGTAGCACCTTGTTCTCTTGTAGAATGCGGGCTCGGGTATCCTTAGACCGGGCAAAAATGCCATACAGTCCATCGGCATCTTCCTCTTCAACCCGTTTGGTCAATTTTTCAAGATCGTGCTTAAAACGATCCAGGATGGTTAAAATAGCATCCTTGTTCTCCAAACAGATATCCCGCCACATGGTGGGGTCGGAGGAGGCAATACGGGTAAAGTCCCGAAAGCCACTGGCTGCGTAACGAAACACCTCACTACGCAGATGATCCTCAAGATCCGATAACGTGTTAACCACGTTGTAGGCCATCAAGTGCGGTAAGTGGCTGGTTGCCGCCAACACTTGATCATGCCAGTGGGGTTCCATGTTCTCTACACTGGCCCCGACCGATTCCCACATCTCCGTCACCAGCTCTATGGCCGGACGTGGTGTGGTCTCGCTGGGGGTGAGAATGATGCGTGAGCCATCAAATAAGGAGGCTAAAGAGGCCTCAACACCCGAATGTTCCCGGCCAGCAATAGGGTGCCCCCCCACAAAGGTACAACCTTCGGGCATCAATGCTTCACACTGCTCAACAATTTTACCCTTCACAGAGCCTACATCGGTCACAACAGCACCGTTGGCTAAGCCAGGCGCACAATCCTCAACCATAGAGACTACGGTAGAGACCGGGGTAGCGATCAGCACCAGGGTGGCATCGTGTACACCACGGGCAGGTTGGGTTTCTGCCCGGTCAATAATGCCATTTTCCAAAGCATACTCTAAAGAAGCCCGGCTGCGATCCACACCGACGATCTCGCCCACCAGATCCTTTTTGCGTAGGGCTTGGGCCAGAGAGGCCCCCATTAATCCCACACCGATCAAGGTGAGTCGTTTAATCAGAAAAGACATGGGCCTCTCCTACAGTGCGCGTTGGGGGTAGGAGCCAAGAATCTTCATAGAAACACCGGAAATGGCAGATAGCATATCCAGCGCGTGGGCCACGGCTTTATCCTGACGGTGCCCCTCCATATCAATAAAGAACAGATAATCCCAAGCTCGCTCTTGGGTGGGGCGGGATTCAATACGGGTCAAATTGATGTTGTGCTCCGAGAAGACCCCAAGAATACGGTGCAAAAAGCCAGGGTCATCCAAAAAGGAGACCATAATACTGGTCTTGTCTGCCCCTGATGGTGACGGGCTCTCTTTACCCACCACCAAAAAACGATTTTCCAGGCGGGCTTTATCCTCAATATGTTCAGCAATCACCGACAGCTCATCCCGATTGGCCGCAAAGGGGCCACAAATGGCCGCCGTGTGGGGTTCCTGTCGGGCTTTTTCTGCCGCATCTGCCGTGGATGATGCTTCAACCCGTTTGGCTTTGGGTAAATAGTGGGCAATCCATTGGGCACACTGATCCAAAGCGCGGAAGTGGCCATAGACCACCTGAATATCATCATAGCTGCGTTCTTTAGAGAGCAGATTATGCTCAACAGCCATCATCACTTCCCCACAGACATTGAGTGGCGATTGAACAAACCGGTCCAGGGTATGGATCACTGCACCTTCTGAGGAGTTCTCTACCGGTACCACACCAAAGTTGGCGCGACCGATCTCCACCTCATGAAACACCTCAGCAATGGTTCGTACCGGGAACATGGTAAAAGCGGAGCCAAACTGTTTAAGGGCTGCTTCATGGGTAAAGGTTGCCTCTGGGCCCAGATAGGCCACCGAAAGCTGTTTTTCCAAATTCAGGGAGGCTGAGATAATCTCTCTAAAGATACGATGTACCGCCTCCATGGGCATATGCCCCTGATGCCTAGCTTCTAGGCGGCGGTGTATTTGTGCTTCGCGCTCAGGACGATAAAAAGGGGTGCCCGCAGGTCCTTGGCCTTTGAGTTCACCGACCTTGACCACCAATTCTGCCCGTTTCATGAGCAGATCATGGACGCGATCATCAATGGCATCAATACCATCACGCAGTTCCACCAGGTTGGTGGGGTTGAGATCTATGGGGTCATTGGACATGGGCAGATCTATCAGGGGTTTGGGTTGGTGCCTGAAAACGGTTCATGATAGCCAATCAACACGGTAATTGAAAAGGTTGATAGGTCGAAGCAGTCAGAGAACGGAAGAATCTTCATGCCTAATGGCTAGGCGAGGATGCTAAAGAGCCAGGGTGGATCAGGGTTTGATATCCTCTCATATAGGCAGGATCGTACGTTGATGACAAATAGAAAAACACATTTAAACAATGGGCTGGATGCATCAATAGCAGCATTTAAACCATCTGTTATCAGGTTAGGGCACGGTAGACCGCGTGGATAGAGCGTTAAGCTACTTTTTCATGGATAGGCTAACACCACATGTTAATGGGCTGGAATATGCAACCAAGCCTTGCATTAAACGGTTTAGAGAATAGCGGTGTCGATGATCTCATCCGTTGGGTTAATGCGTGCAACTTACGATACAGATGTTTAAAAAGCATCTGCTACCCGTGAAAAGGGATGATGAGGACCCAATGGTTATGGTGAGGAGGAGGATCATTAACCAGATACAGCACCCCGACCTCTTCCAGTGGGTCGCTTTGGAACACGCTTTTGATCATTTTGGCAAACACCACACCGATGCCATGGCATGCTCCTTATGGCATCATTCTTTGAACTTGAGCCAAAAGCACGCGCAGAAGGTATGCACAATAAATAATCATATATAAATAATAGAGAGCAGTTTGATGATTATTTGCACTGAAAAAGGGTAAAAAAAAGAGCATATTCGAGAAAAAACCAAAAAAATCAGTCGATTTCTCCGAATGCATGTGATTAAATATGAGGCTTCACAATTCTAACATGCTCTCACAGGAAAGAGAATGATGCTTTTATCATCACGTCTCGTCAGGGCTCTCCCCCTGGCCGCCCTTCTTTTGATCATTCCACAAATCGGTTTTGCAGCAGAAGATGTCTTGGATAAATCCGATACGGCATGGATTCTTACCACGACCGCATTGGTGCTGTTCATGACCCTACCTGGCTTGGCCCTGTTTTATGGAGGGTTGGTCCGCACCAAGAACATCCTCTCCATCTTAATGCAGTGTTTTGCCATTGCCTGTTTGGTTTCGGTTCTTTGGTTGGCGGGTGGTTATAGCTTGGCCTTTGATGGTGGAAACGCCTTTATCGGTACGCTAGATAAAGCTTTCTTCTCCGGTATGACTCTGGATACCATCAATGGAACTCTGCCTGAAGGGGTATTCGCTGGTTTCCAAATGACCTTTGCCATTATTACCCCCGCACTGGTTATCGGTGGTTTTGCTGAGCGTATCCGCTTTAGTGTCATCCTGCCCTTCACAACCCTGTGGTTACTGCTGGTGTACATCCCGGTTTGTCACTGGGTATGGGGTGGCGGTTGGATGAGTGAAGCTGGTGTGATGGATTTTGCCGGTGGGGTGGTGGTCCATATCACCGCAGGTGTGGCAGCGCTGGTTGCTGCATTGGTTTTAGGTCCACGTAATGGCTTCCAAAAAACCGTGATGTTCCCCCATAACTTGACCATGACCTACGCAGGTGCAGCCATGTTGTGGGTGGGTTGGTTTGGGTTTAACGGTGGCTCTGCACTAACAGCAGATGGTGCCGCAGGTTGGGCCATTTTAGCGACCCATATGGGTGCTGCAGCAGGCTCCCTGGCATGGATGGCGATGGAGTGGATGCGCCACGGTAAGCCCAGTGTGCTGGGTATTGTGACCGGTATGGTTGCAGGTCTGGGTACGGTTACACCAGCCTCAGGATATATCAGCCCCTTTGGTGGGTTTATGATTGGTCTTATTGCCGGTGTGGTCTGCTATTTTGCAACCATGTTGGTTAAGCAGAAGTGGAAAATTGATGACTCCCTGGATGTTTTCCCCGTGCACGGTATTGGTGGCATTATTGGTACACTGATGACGGCCATCTTTGCGGCCCCTATGTTTGGTGGCCACGGGCTGGAGTCTGACGCACAAATGATGGGTCAGCTCATGACCCAGGCAATGGCTGTGGTGGTGACGGCACTCTATACCGGTGTTGTGACATGGGTGATCTTTAAGGTGATCAGCCTGTTCATGACCCTGCGTGTGACCCGGGATGAAGAGACCGAGGGTCTTGATCTGGTTGATCACGACGAACGGGGTTATAACCTCTAAGTTCCAGAGCATATCTGAACTTAAAAGCCCGTGGGGTTCAGCCCTACGGGCTTTTTCTATATCGGGTTTTATAAACAGCGTCTTTGACTCAAGGCTACACGACCGGTAATGGGTTGGTGATCCACACGAATGTTCTCCGCCCAGAGCAGACCGTTTTTAAGGTGGTAATTGGCCTCTATTGACTTTGCGTGGGCATAGTTTTGTCCCACTAGGTTTTGGATACCGCCTAATAACACAGCATCGAAACCACGGGGAAAAAGACGAACGGGTAGGGCGTCTGACCGCAGCCCATGGTAGAGACGTATGGCATCCACCCGTTTATTTTCTTGGTACTCTGTACGGTTGGTTAAGCGCATAAAGCCGCTGTAACGGTCCCGGTTGATATGCCATGGCACCCCTCGATCCCCACCTTGTACAAAAATTCTTTGGTGGTTATCCATCACTCCACTGCGCATACCCTGACAACGGTCCATATGCTTAAACAGGGCTTTGCGTTGCTGACTTGGCCAGCGCAAGGTGATGGATGGCCCTTTGCCATGTTCCAACAGTTTGAGTAAAACCCGCCCTTGTTGACGCTGAACCTTGTGTGTCATGGGGTCTGACTGTATCGGTGTATGGTCCTCTGTTTGATCCGTTGGTGCAGAGGCGGTTTGTGGAGGAACAGTGGCTTGTGGAGGTTCTGTCTCGGTGGGTTTGGGCGGCTGCTTTTGGGGTTTGAGGGCATGAACCTGTAGCGGTTTTACAACAACCTTGTTGGCATCCGGCTTGAGAGTGGGCTGTGCATGAACAACGGTTGGTTGGGGTTGCAAAGCCTCAACCACCAAAGTGGGTGTTGTTGGGATAGGTTGTAAGGGTTTAAGGCGAGGGGCAGGTATGGTCTGCGCCGTTTGCACCGGGCTTTGCGGCAGGGTGGCGGGTACAGGCGTAGCGGCCAGTGTGGGGGGTGGCGGCAAGATGACCTGTTGCATCGGTAAGGCAATCGGGGCCTGGTCGATTTTGACAGGTGGTTGGCTCAGTGGTTTCTCTTGCCATTCGGCACGGCCCCAGTTTTGGATGAGTAGTAACAGGGCAATAAGAATGGGAAGTAGGGAGGTCCCTTTTTGTATCCAACGCATCTGGGCCACGGGTACCTCCCTTATCGCTTATTGGGTCAGCATGTCGATATAGAGTGTCTCCATATCGTTGGCCAGTGCCCGTAGTTCACGACGTCGGTTATGGGGGGTCATTAAGGATTCACCCTCCGCCAGTTTTACCACCTGTTTGCTGTTGGTGGGGGATGGTGGAATATCTACCACCATCTCAGGTGGAATAACCACACCGGTACCTGCCAGGACCTCCGCCCGGCGTTTGATCACCCCCTTGTCCACCACCTGTGGCAGCGGTGATGATGTAGGTAGCTGTTTAACCTCAGGCTTAGATTGAGGTTGTACCTTGCTAGGCTTGGGGGCCATTTGGCGGGCCGGGGGTGCAACCTTAGGGACCGGGTGAGCAGAGACCACAGGTAGTGCCTGACCACTTTCCAGGGGCGTGGGTGTGGCCAGTTGCCGCTCTTCTGGGCGTAAAACAGGCTTAAGCTCGGTGGCCTGGGTCTTGTTCTGTTGTTGATGGGTCTGCCACTGCTTTAGGTTGGCTTCCAGTCGTTGATCCAACTGTTTAACCATACGATCGGCGACCGCTTCTAAGTCTGGCTGTGGATTGGGTTGAACCTGAGCGTTTGAGTTAAAACCGGGCAGGCTATCAGGACCGGCAAACAGATAGAGTAAAGCCGCCCCTACGACCACGTTAAACAGTAGGTATCTCATGACAGGTCTCCTCTAAGGGTCCATCGGTCAAGATGGTGGTCAAGGGTTGGGGGGTGTTTTGTAGCTTTTGCCAGTGGTCAAGATTGCGTGCATGACCCACCATCAACATGGCCCTAAGTACCGCTGAGAGTGGTAGACCAACCACCGTGGTCATAAAAGCCAGACTAAAATGCGCGGTCAGCTCCCCCACAATAGATTGAACCGTTTCAGGGGTAAGGGCTTGATCGGCTAAGGAACCAATACCTAGGCTAATCCCCAATAATGTATAGGTTAAAGCTAAGGTGGTAACCCCGTTGGCAGCTTGCATACCGCTTTCCAGCCAAACACCATCACTGTTGGGGGTGGCATGGCTACGTATGACATGGACCCATGCGGTAACAGCGATAACCAGAAGTATGGACATCAGCACCAAAAAGGTGATGCCAAAGACCTCTTTTAGCCATGCCACAATATCTGTCACTTCCAACGAAGTGGCCAAGGTGGCCATGGCCAATGCCAAGGCAACTCCTCCCAGCAGGTAGCTTAAAGCCGCCGATCCCCGTTGCAGTGGGGTGGAGAGGTTCATGATCAACGCCTTCCCATACGGGCTGTAGAGAGTTGGGTGCTGGTTAACCCCACCTGTTCCAGCCAATGGTCAACAACCAGACGATCTTTTTCGATAGAGGCATGTACCAAAAAAGTTAGATCAAAATTGTTCAATGCTTTTTTAACACTGGGTCCACCCTTTTTGGCCAAGGTGCTGTCTCGCCAGACCATGCGTTCCAGATCAACCAGACGACGGGTGGAGTGTTTGACTTTGGTCTCACGCTCTTCATAGGTAATTTCGGGTGAGAGCAGGGTACCGATGAGGATGGCCCGTTCCCGTTCCAGATTATCCAATGTTCCAGCTTGAGCTGTGCCTGCGATGAACAGTAAGGCCGCACTGGCCAGCAGAGTTTTGTTAAAGGTCATGGTCTTACTCCCTTAATGATCATCGCCGAGGAATAGATCCACGGAGGTGGTGATCTGTGCATCGGCTGGCACATCGCTATCCAGTAATTCTGGGTCTTGAACTTTTTCCGATAAAGAGAGGGCATCTAACGCCACCATCTTGGCCATATAGCCTAAAATGGTGCGTTCCTGGGTAACCAACGCCATCTCTTTTTCACTTTCCACCATCAGGTTACGTAAAAAATCCTGTTTGGTTTCTGGTTCTAAGGATTGGGTATCCAGTTCCCGATTCATGGGGTGGGCATCCAGTGCCGCCAGCAGTTTGTGCATCGCTTTTTGGTTGGCCTGATAGACCTTGTTGTAGCGGCTGGGGCTACCCCCTTCTGGCGTACCAAATATTTTCATATCCACTTTGGAGACAGAGCGTTCAAAACGCTTTTTTAAATCGGCCTGTTTGGTCTGCAGTTCGGTGACCTCTTTGGGGGTGCTATCTTTGGCATAGCGCAGCTGCTGCATCAAACGTTGGTAGGTATCCAGCTTGATGTTATGTCGCTTTTTACGTAGATCCAGGTGTTGCTGCATCAAATTGACAAAGGCGCGTTTTTCCGCCAGATACTGATGTTGCAGCTCAACTTTTAGATCACCATCTGCCTTTTTAACAGCCTGCTTCAGGTCGGTTAGTGTTTGCCGTTTTAATCCAACCTGGGCACCAATATCACTGATGGCCATGGCGAGCCCTGAGTCGGCATAGTCCCGTTCCAAGGCGTTATTCATCATATTGAGAGGCAGGCGAATGAGCTTCTCAGAGATTTGTGGTCGCCACTGTGGGGTGCTACCCTCTTCAGCCGCTTGGCTTGGCACACTGCCCAGTAGTGCAGCCATGAATAACAGTGCCCCTAAGGTCATGGGTTTGTTGGTGCGTGAGCTGTTCATCAGTTGCGGCTCCAATGATTGAGTCGACGCATCTCATCTTTTAATGAGGCATCCACATTGAGCAGGCTATAACGGGGGAACTGATCGGGATCGGTACGGCGTAGCAGGATCTCCATGGAATCCACAAAGGAGGATCCCCCTTTTAGGTAGAGATCTTTATCTTTAAAGGTGCGCCGAAATTTATCCAGATTGACATGCGCTTTTTCCAGATCCCCAGCTTTGACATAATTGAGAATGCCCACCGCATAAGCCCGCATACGCTCTTCGGTTGCAATCTCAGCCGACCCTGGGGGTAGACGGGTTTCGCACTGCTCAAACAGGCGGGCACTGGCCAGATAGCGGGCTGCTTCACCAGAGCTGCGAGCCGCTCGGTCCAGCGTCATGGCCTCTTGCTTACATTGGCGGTATTTTTGTAGGGCTTCCAAAGCGGCAAAGCGGGACTCCCTGAAACCAAGCCCTTCCGTTGGAGCCAGTGTCCCCATAGGCATGCTTGGTGTGGCACAACCACTTAAACCTGCCAGGGCCAGTAAAAGCACCACACGGCCGAAAGAGAGAGGCGAAATAGAGTTAGACATGATCTTCTCCTTAAGCACCGGACCTGATAACGCAGGTTTGGGCCAGCGATCTTGATGCACAGAGTCGTAGTAAAAAATAGATCCAAACAACGTGAACCATGTGTTCAAACGGGGGTAGGTAAAGGGGAGAGGGGTTTTTTGAGCTAAGTCTGCTTTATAAATTGAATTACCATTTTAAGTGTAAGAATTGCTTAATGTTTGAGCAACGTTATCGTTATAAAGAGTTACGTATAAAACGGTTGCCTATTTGGCCTAAAAGGTGCAACTTCATGATGGTGTAAATCTCGATAATAAAAAGAAATAGGTTGAGGGAACCTGTTTTGGGGGAAGTGGAATGCTGAGCAAATTAAAATTGAAACATAAATTGGTACTACTTTTGGTCCCTTCCATGGTTGGACTTTTCTATTTTGCGCTTATGGGCGTTATGGATAAGAACCGCATGGTTAGCCAGACTGATCAGGTTGGTCAGTTGGCTGAGTTGGCTGTGGGTATGAGTGGCCTAGTGCATGAGCTGCAAAAAGAGCGGGGCATGACTGCGGGCTTTGTGAAGAGTAAGGGTGTCGCTTTTAAAAACGAGTTGCCCTCACAACGTAACAATGCAGATGATAAAGCCAAAGCATTGACAGGATTAATAGCGGGTGTTGATCTGACCATGTATGGTCAGGCATTTACCCAAGATCTTAATCGGCTTATGCAAGATGTACAGACCCGTAGTGATATTCGCCGCAGTGTCGATCGGTTAACCATTCCGGCAAAAAAAGCCATTGGCTTTTATACACAGGTTAATGGGCGGTTTATTGATCTCATTGCCAACATCACCCGTTTTAGTTCGGACTCCAAATTAACAACTCTCTCCCTAGGTTATGTTAATCTGCTTTTGGCCAAAGAGCGTGCGGGTGTTGAACGTGCGGTGTTGGCGGGTGCTTTTGCTGGGGATGCAATCTCCACAGCAGGCTACACCAAATTTGTCTCTCTGGTGTCGGCTCAAAAGAGCTATTTGATCGGTTTTAAGCGGTATGCACCTTTAGATATCATTCAGTTCTATCAAACGGTCATGGACCACAGAGATGTGCAAGAGACCGAGCGTCTGCGCAAAATTGTGATGTCCAAGAGCAGCCAATTTGGTGTGGACACCAAAGCGTGGTTTAAGGTGCAAACCAGTAAGATCAACCGCCTCAAGCAGGTGGAAGATAAACTGAACCATGGGCTGCTCGATACCACCACACAACTGCATGATAATGCCACATCAGATTTAATGTTCTATGTGATCATTCTATTGGTGGTTGTTTTGGTGGCCATCTTTATGGTGATCCGTATTGTCCAGCAGATCCTCTATCAAATTGGTGGTGAACCCGATCAGGTTTGCGCCATGGTGGTTCGCGTGGCAGAGGGTGACCTGACCATTCATCAAGGGCACAATTTTCATGCAACGGGTATTTTGGCCTCTACCATCGGTATGGCTGAACAGCTTAATGGTATGATGCGTCAAGTCCAAAGGATTGTTGAGCAGCTCAGTGATGCCGCCCGAGAGCTGGATACCGTTGCTGAAGAGATGAATCAAGGTACCGGTGATATGCGTGAGCGGGCCAAAGTGGTTGCCAACAGTGCCCAACAGATGACCGATGAGCTTAGTGGACTCTCTACATCCACCCAAGAAGCCAGTAGCCGCTTAGACCGTGCGGCAGATGCTGCCCAGGATACCAACAATAACCTCACCACCATTGCTGCTGCTGCAGAAGAAGCCAGTGTGAACCTAAGTACGGTGGCCAGTGCGACAGAAGAGGCCAGTACCAGTATGGCTTCGGTTAATCAAGCCGCATCGCAAACCAATGAGAGTGTGGCCAGTGTTAACGCTGCTGTACGGGGTATTAGCATGGCGTTGGAAGGAATCCGCACCCAATGCAACGGTGCTAAAAAGGCTTCACAAACGGCACGGGAACGCGCTTCTGGTAGTACAGAGGTTATGGACCAATTGGTCGCTTCTGCCCGTGAAGTGGGTAAAGTGGTCGAGGTCATTAACTCCATTGCCGAACAGACCAACATGCTGGCGTTGAATGCTTCGATTGAATCAGCCGGTGCTGGTGAAGCAGGTAAAGGTTTTGCGGTGGTGGCCAATGAGGTCAAAGAGCTGGCCAGCCAGACCGCTGAAGCGACCCAAATGATCGGTCAACGTCTGGATGAGATCCGTAGCAACAGTGATCGAGTGGTTCAGGTTACTCGGGATGTGAATGCTGATATTGAACGCATTGACCAAGCTACCGAAGAGATTGTACAAGCGGTTGAGGAGCAAGGCTTTACCGTTCAAGACATTGCGGTGTCCATGGCCACCGCTGCCGAACAGACCGATGAGGTGAATAACCGCGTCGCGGAGTCTACATCGGGTATGAACGAAGTGGCGCACAATGTGACGGAGCTTTCTCAGGGTATTAGTGAAGTGACCCAGAATGTATCGGTTGCCTCTGCAGGTGTTCAGGATATGACCCAAAATGTGGTGGATGTTGCCCGGCAAGAAGGGGAAAATGTGGGGCTGTTGGCTGAAGCTGTGGTGGAAGCCAAAAATACATCTGATTCCATGCAAGGCATGAGCAGTACCATTCAGCAGCTGGATACACTGGGCCATACGGTGAAAGATCGCTCCGGACAATCTTTGACCCTCTCCCAAGAACTGCACACAATCTTGGAAAAATTTAAGCTATAAACGCGGCAACCCCCCATAGATTACACGATCTATGGGGGGTCAGTTTCAACCTGCTTGTTTACCATGTAGACAAAACCCGACCCGACCTATTATCACAGCATTTTAAGGGCATACCTGTTTTAGACAGAGTGGATTCGTCATGCCTGGTCGAGCCGATCTCCCCACAACAGCAGGTCGGATAACCCCCTCACCCGTTTTCATGACGGCTCATACTCCCTTATGGTCTTGTTGGCAGCGCTATACCCCACCAGAGATTTTCATCCAACACAATAGAAGAGGGCGAGCCGTGATTTGGCCTCTGACCATTCTAGGCAATTTTTTGAACAGATGGTCCAGCGTTGGTTACTTTGACAGGGTTTGATACATCGGTAGGTCGCTTCATTGATGGGTGTGTTGAGTATGGTGACGTAGGTCTTTAGCGGTGGAGCCGTGGGGTCATAGATGTCGTGGCATCGGTTTTAGCAGCTGTTTGACCTGTAGCAGCTGCACACCACGCTCGGCGAGTTGCTGTTGAGCCTTTTTCCACTGCCAGGGTTGGCCAGATTGACGCGCCTGCCGGCGGTTCTGTTTCAGCCATTTTGCGGCGGTATCCAAGGGGGCATGCGCTGCTAAAAGCATAATACGATACCGCCAGGGCTTACGGATCCAAGGGCCAATGCGGGGACTGTTCCAGATGAGTGTCTCTTCGGCATCCAGTGCTTTATTCAGCTTCCAACGGCGGCTCCCTTCAGCCGCATGGGCACGGTCACGTTTTTTACCGGCCCGGGCTACCACCAATAAACGGGTGTGTACCGTCTCTTCACCATTGACCACCCGGAACTTAAACTGACATAAGCGCCGGCCTGTACGCAGTGATGGAAAATTTTCCCCTTTGATGCGTAAGACCTTAACCTCTGGCTGAACATCACGCCCTGGACCTGGATGGTGAACTTCACGACATCCACGCACCGATGGAGGGGCCCCAATGACAATACGTTCCAATGTAAGCTGTGGGGGTTTGATGGGTTGAATCCCACCTTGCCGCTCCATGTAGAGATGGAACAACCGTTTGCAAACATCACACTGATTTTGGCTCAATGCCTGTTCCAACTGCAAACGTTGGGCATAGTCGTGACTTTGCGCCCATACGATCCATTTGGGCAAGCCCTGCTGCCAGGTAAACCAGATCAACCCACCCAATACCAAGAGCTGCATGCTCAAGATCGACTTAAGCCAGGGAAAGCTCTTTTTCGGTTGCTCTTCTACCTCACGGGGGAGGGGGGTGACAGGTATAACCGGAACGTCAGGTTCTATGGCAATAGGTAGCGTTGCTGCTGCAGCCACACGGGTTTTGGGGCTGGGTAACTGATCTACCTGTTCAATGGCATGTACGGCGATCAGATCAGGTGAGGCTAACTCATCCAACAGGGCTTGATCGACATCGGCGTAGTTGGTTTGGGGTACAAAGATGTGAACCGGTATACCCTGATTAATCCATTCCCGAAATAGTGAGGTGGATTCCTGAAGTTTTTCTTGGATATGCTCAACGCTGCGTACGGAATGGTCCCGGTCAACCTGACCGGTCAGCCACCAGATGGCATCTGTCGGTTCATCCCGTTGAGCCAGCTCTTTTTGAAAGTAGAGCATGTGGGCGGCATAAGCCCCCAGTTGCCAACTAAACCCTTGATCAATGGTATCAGAGAGGTCCAGACGGTAGGCCGCCTGTTCAAAATCATCTTGAATCATTCCGGTGGGGGGGCGAACAAAGGCATCATAATCACCGCTGATGGGTAGGGCACGGGTTGTACCATTCAGACACACCACCGATTGAAGATCAGGATCTTCCATGGTGATACGCTGTACAGTAACCGGCCCCTCAGTGGTGGCGATGATAACCCGAATGCTCAATGCAGATAGACCTTACTGTCTTTGTTACGCAGCCCTTGCATGATACCACTGTTAGACTCGACCAACAGTTGAATGGTGCCGTTAACCGGCTCAGGCAAATTAATGCGCTCCTCCTCCACCGTGAGTTTGGTGGGGGTGGATGTCATGTGTGGCTTAAGGTCGATCAACAGATAAATTTGGTTTTCATCCGCACGGGAGGTCTTCCAACGGATCTTCCAACCGTCGGCCTGACGTTCTTGGACGTCACCACTGCTGGCCGCAGCCACTGCAGGAAAATAGCACATGGAGCCCCGCTGTAAAAGCTGATGATAAAGTGCTTTTAATTTAGGGTCCTGTTTTAGGGCACGCACAACCGCCAGAGCGGTAGGGCCATGTCCCTGGATATGCTGCATCAATTGGGTATAGCCAATGGGACGGGCTGTCTGTTCATCCACCGGTTGACGCAGAGCATCCTGCTGGCTGAGTGCAGTAAAGAGTGTTTCGGTGGTGGTATCCCGTGTGGCTTGACTCATGATTGTCCTCCATACATCCGGCGGAACTGCCGGGTAAATGCCGCACGGTCAGCCTCGAAGACAGAGGCTGCTATTTGATCAGAGGGGAGCGTTGTTTGCAGTGTGGTTAGAAAACGGGAGAGATGTTTGGCCATCTGTTCCAAAAGGGGGGCGGCCTGGGCATGACCGTCACAGATGCTCGGTTGATCTTTCTCGTTATCCCGAAAACCTTGCCGAGCAATGCCTTTAAACGCTCGGGCGGCTTCTTTTTCCAAATTTTGCCACACACCTTGTTGGTTCAATGCCTCACGCAACTGCGTGAGGGTATCCATTGTTCCGGTGTCCCCTATAGACTCGGTGCGGTGTTCTCTAACCTTAGATAGGTCAAGATCAGGGTACAAATTTAGAATCAAGCGAATCGATTCCATATGATTATGGTGTAACAGCAGATGCAAAGAGGCATATTGCACCCGATTAAGATGCTCTGTTAGTGCATGAAGCTTCTGTGGATGCTGGAGATAGTCTGATTGGCAGGCGGTCTCTATGGTTTCATCCAAAGCCTGACCGTGTACTTTTTGCCGCAGTGCCTGCACAACCCGTGATTGAGCATAGCCAAACAGCTCACAGCGTAATAAGGAGAGCGCCAGATCCATGGTATCTCGCCCACCTTCCATGATCCGTTTTAACAAACCCTGCTCCCGGTTGTTCACAAACTTAATGGTATCGCACGGTGGGCTGTTTAATAGGACCAGGGGTGTGGCCTCTTGCTCGATCTCCCGCACACTCTCCCAGAGTATTTGGCTCTGTTCACTGTCCGGTTCCCACTCCCCTGCATCACGGTCTGTCCCCAATACCTGGGTGTGAACCAGGGCCTGTTGGTTCATGGCAGCTCTTAAGGCACGGCGGTAGTTCAGAAAGTCGTTGTAGACAGTCTCAAACTTTTTAAAATCGCCACCCTCTTCATCCCCATTTATGGAGAAGTTTTGCCAGAAATCAAAAATGGCCTCATCATTCAGGGCATCTGGTGCAAAGCTATGACTGCCTGCTTTATCCTGCATAAATTGGCTGATACGGCGGAATTTGCGCTGTTGTTGGGCTTCGGGGAGATGATCTTTTAAAAAAGCATAAAGCTGCCGAGCCAGTTGGTTGGCACACTGGGCGGTGGCAGGGCGGCTATCTTGGGTCTCCACTAGCATGGTGTTAATGCTGTGATCAAGGGCGGTATACTCCAAGGCACTAAATAGAAACTCCCACAAGGCCGCTAATAAGGGCATGCGGCTATAGTGCACCGTAAAGCGGTCTTTGCCCTCGACAATAACCACTCCCGAATTTTCAGTACGGATCATCTCTTGAGGGTCAGTTCCGAGCCGCTCGGCAAAGAAAGACTTAAACCGGTTACTGCGTGCCAGGCCCACTTCCCAGAACAGGGTGACGTAATCACCACAGGCATGGCCGGCTTTAAGCAGATAACAGAGTTCTGTCATCGTTTGGGCGTAGGTGCGGCAAACCAGCATACGTTGCAGCTCATGGCAGGTTTGTGCAGGAAATTTTAAGTCACCATCCTGCTCGGTCTCCGCCACCATGGCCATTAGTCCCAATAGATGGTCACTAATGCCCTCCTGGAGCAGCATACGCTCCGACGCCCAACCTTGATTCATAACAGATCCATGCCTCTGTATAGCTTATATTGATAGCGTTTTTGCCAATGACGTACTTTGGCCACATAACGACGGGTGGCAGGAATAATACGGGCATTGGGCAGATCCCCGACGCGGGACCCCCCATTGTAATAGGATAGTGCAAGATTCACACGTCCCTTATACCGTTGGAGTAATCTTCTTAGAAAATGTAGGCCAAGTCGTACATTAACCTGTGGGTTCCAGAGCATTTTTTTTGGAATACCATACTCACCCATGGCCGTGGCCGGCATAATCTGCATGACACCACGTGCCCCTTTATGGCTTTCAATGCGTGGATCGAAATAGGATTCCACATGGGCCACAGCCAGAGCGAGGGAGATGGGTATCTGTAGCGCTTTGGCCTCTTGGATGATCATCTGTTGAATATATTGGCGCTGCTGTTTATTGGCCTTGGCCCAACTGAGGGTGGGTAGTGAGAGTGTAAGGCCAAGCAGCGTGACAATAAGGAGTGACCGGATCATGGTAAGGCTCCTTAGGGGGGATGGGGTTAACCCCACGGATGTTGATGAAGGTGCCAGGGTGTGGCGCTATCCATATCCAAACCCTGGAGATGCTTTGTTCAAGCGTGCCATCCCCTGATAAGGGAGAGGATTAAGCGTACCGTGGGTATAAAAGTGCGCAGGGGGAAAGCAGGCTTTTCCCCCCTTGCGTAGGTTGGGTCTGCAGTTAAACAATAATCAGAGATGGTATGAAGCCTTAATGCCAGTTGGTGGCTGTCATATCGGCCTGTTTGGGGTTTTGAAGGCCGGAGTCATACCAAAAATCATCGGCATCCTGGCTGGGGCTGCCAAACCCTTGATTCCAATGGGGTGGTGGTGGTGGGCGATGTCCCCTGCCAAATCCCCCTTGGTTGCCTTGAAAGTTATGACGGGGGTGGTGACGGAAGCCGCCACGACCACCACGACGGCGGGGGGGTGAGGGATACCATTGATCCTCTTCTTCAATCTGCTCTTGCTGCTGGCGGGCCAACTGAATTTTGCGCTTTAAACGCTTCACACGTTTTTTCAGTTTTTTGACCTGAGCATTGGCGGCACCTTGCCAGACCGTCATCTGATCACGGTAACGTTTTTCCCACCGTAACATCCGCTGAACGGTCTCATGCTCTTTTTCAGAGAGCATACCATCCGGCGTGCGCTGGGGTGAAAGACCACTCAAATAGTGGATTAACGCAGTTTCCCAGTTTTTGCCATGCACTTTAAGTAAGCGCTTAAGATAGTTTACCCCTAGGCGAATATTAACCCGTGGCCGCTCTACAGACTCCATACGCATATCTGGAAAGCGGTCCAGCATACGATCCAGCGTACGGGGTTGAAGCTGCATGACACCCATGGCGCCCTGTTTGCTGTGGGCAATGGATTGATAGTCAGAGCCCACTTTGGCAACGGCTAATGCCAGGGTAGGGGAGACCCCCTGTTTGGTGGCCTCTTTAACCACCATCTCCTTGACCTCTTGCCGGGTGGCTGTGTGTCCCCAATGTGGCCACACCGTCAGCAGGGTGATGCCTGTCATCAAAGCCATACGGATCAAAACATTACTGTGATCTTGTTTAAACATGATATCCACCTCTCACTGGGATAATCACGATGCATCAATACCCTTGGGGTAACACCACCACGACACGCTGAATGGCACCCTGTTTACGCACCAGTTTTACCTTGGCTTGACGCCAAATGGGGTTGTTGGTGCTCTGGACCAAGGAGCGTTTGACCGAGCGTTTGATCATGCGGTTGGTTATTTTGTGGTTTTTCCACCTTTTTTGGCTCTGTTTCTGCCAACGATCAAAACTGTTTTGGGCAGAGTCGTTATAAAAATAGAAATTAGCGGCTTCCGCTTTTTGTGCAGGGGCCAACATCAGACCCATCAAAGCAGCCACGGCAGCGGTGGTAATCCATTTTTTCATGATGTTTTCTCCTTTAATGCCTGTAGCCAACGATGATCTAAAGTAGAGACAATCACTTCTCGTTGACCAAACAGGCCGCGTAGCCGTAAGGCTTCAGTCATGGACGTATCTGGGGCCAGTGCCAGAATGGTGCGCCCTGCCTGGGGCAGCTGGGCCGGAACCACCGGCTGCATCTTCTGATCTAAAAACTGACCATTGTAATAGAGCACCATACGATCCTCTGCCTGTACGGTGACGGTTGCTTTAGGTGCAGTCGCGTCTTGAGCAGGGGTTAAGGTGGCTCCAGCAATTTTACTGGCCGAACCAACACCACTGCCCATAGAGACCATGGCCAGCACCATGATGCTGAAAAAACCCATGGCCAGAGCCAAGGCAATTTCAGTCATCGCATTATTGCTGGTATGGTTATCCATGAAGGAAAACTCCTATTGCCGTGGTGCGGTATGTACCGCGTATGCCAGAGAGTACGAAAAGGGTAGAGGTGGTTTTTCTTCCATACGGCATACAGATTGCGGCAAGCTTGGAAGAAAGCTTGAAAAGCATGGGAAAAAAAACACCCTGTGCAGCGGTAAACGACACAGTGCCAATGCATTGATCACCCTTGACCCATAAAGAAGCAGCCAACGTGATACCCACAACCAACCGTCCCCCTGATTTTCATGCTTTTTGGCAAGACACCCTCCAAAAACTCTGGGCGATTGACCCCATGCTGGAACGGCAGGTTTTACAATCCCAAACAGCTCCGTCAGGGATGGTTTTGGAGCGGGTGCGTTTTCGTTCCTGGAACGGGGTGACCATTCGCGGTTACCACATGTACCATCCCGACCCCTCTACCCCCCGACCCCTGATTGTGCATAGCCATGGTTACAACAGCCAATACACCATGAAGCCCGAGTGGGTTGCGGGGGGGGCCGATGTGTTAGGGATTGATATTCGTGGGTTTGGTCGTTCACATCAGGGGGTGGAGCGTTCACCCTTGGGCTGGGTGCTGACCCATTGCCACAGTCCAGAGCAGAGTATCTTGCGGGGTGCGGTTTGTGACCAGATCCAGGCCATACGGGTAGGTTTGAGTATCCCGCCAACACAGGGTCGCCGCTTGGTCCACTGGGGTTACAGCTTTGGCGGGGGATTGGCCATGATGGCGGAGACACTCTATAGCCATGCTGAAGCCTTGGTGGTTGGTGTACCAACCTTTGGTTGGCCCCTGGGCAGGCAGCTTTTGGTACGTCAGGGGTCTGGAGAAGAGATTAATCGATATTTGGTTCAACAGCCTGAGGCAGAAGAAGATTTAATGATGGTACTGCGCTACTTTGACCCCATCAACTTTGCGCCGGATCTTAAACTGCCCGTTCTGATGGGTTATGGTGAGGAAGATGATGTGGTACCTGCTGAAACGGTTCTACCCATTGCGGCCAATCTAACCTGCCGTCATGAAGTGGAACGTTACCCTGTGAGCCATACCGACCGTCCTGAAGAGATAGAGTGGAACAAATTTCGGGCCAAGTGTCTTCACTTTGCCGTACATGGGGTGCCGGATACCTTTGGCCGTTAAAAAGCGTCCCATCCCCGTATACCTGTGGTGGATTATCCCAGCTTTTTTAGGCATGCTTGGTTGATCTTACTAAAGGTTATCTCTGTTAAGCATGTATCAAAGAGGCCAGGACCCCTTGTATGATCTGCGGTCAGGTTGTGTTTTGATCAGATGCTGAACAAGGCTGAAATCAACCAGGTATACACCAACCATGATGAGATCCCACCCTGGGGCAGAGCACCCACTTTTGGCTGGCCCCATTTTACGCCGCGTAGAACCTACCCGTGTCGTCTTGTGGCTGGCCATGGCACAACCTTGGCCGATACGTTTGATCCTAAGGACGGCGTCTCAGCCTGAGATGATGTTTCTGTTGGATCCGCAGAGCCCCCAACTTCATCACATACAAGCTGGGGCACACCTTCATATCATGCTTATTGATGTGGCGTTGCCTCAGTCACTACCTAGAGATTGTTGGATTGATTACCGGTTGGAGGTTCAGTATGAGCCCAACGGTCCATGGCAGGATTTAACCCAGCATTGCCCGGATATGTGTTATCCAGGGCGTGAAATGCTGGGGTTTAAAATTCCCTCTAAAGTGCAGGGTGTATGGCATGGTTCCTGTCGCAAACCCCACCATGACTCAGCAGATGGTTTGGTCATTGCAGATACCCTGATGCAGCGCATGGTTCAGGAGCAGAGCCATGCTGATCTCTCCAGCTGGCCTGCCATGTTGGTACTGTCTGGAGATCAGATCTATGGGGATGATGTCGCGGGGCCAATGTTACGGGCCATACATGCTTTGATTGAGGTACTTAATCTACCCAATGAAGTATTACAAGCGTCTGAAATACCCAGTGTAGACTCTGCCCAACAGCTTTACCAACATACCGACAGTTACTATGGGCGGACCCACCTTTTGCCAAGAGATCGTGTGAACCGATCGCTTAAAGAGACCCTTTTTGGTGGTGTGCGTAAGCCGATCTTTACCACGGAAACAGCAGAGAATCATCTGATTACTCTGGGTGAATATCTCACCATGTATCTGCTGGTTTGGTCACCTGTGGTGTGGACGTTTATCCAACCAGAGATGCCGACAGGGTTAAGTGCGTCAAATCAGGCACTCTATCAAGAAGAACAGCGCATTATAGACCAGTTTGTAGAGGGCTTGCCCCAAGTACAGCGGCTTTTGGCCCACCTACCTGTGGCCATGATTTTTGATGATCATGATATTACCGATGACTGGAACTTACACCGGGCCTGGGAAGAGACCGTTTATGAACACCCTTTCTCCCGACGTATGATCGGAAATGGCCTATTGGCATATTTGGTCTGTCAGGGTTGGGGCAACCATCCGGATGCTTTTCCCCATCAAATGGTCGATCCGTTGACTCAACTTTTTCAGCAGCCTGGTGATGGGTCCTATGATGACTACATCACCCAGCTTTTACATTTTGAATCCTGGGAGTACACATGGCCCACCGAGCCACCATTGGTGGTGATCGATACCCGTACCCGTCGTTGGCGCTCTGAGCGTGCTGCGCAACAGCCTTCTGGTTTATTGGATTGGGAAGCCATTGGTGATTTGCAGCACCGCCTAAGGGGGCAAGATGCGGTCTTGCTGGTCTCTCCTGCGCCCATCTATGGGGTGAAGCTTATAGAAACCATACAAAAGATCTTTACCTGGTTGGGTAAGCCTCTCATGGTGGATGCAGAGAACTGGATGGCTCATCCTGGTACGGCTGAGGCTATTCTTAATGTCTTTATGCATCGTAAAACCCCACAGCATTTTGTCATTCTGTCGGGAGACGTCCACTACTCCTTTATGTACGATGTGGAGCTGCGTGGACGGGTAGGGGGGCCCGATATCTGGCAGATTACCAGCAGTGGTCTGCGCAATGAATTCCCTAAAAAATTGTTGGCCACGCTAGATACCCTCAACCGCTGGCTCTATGCACCCCGCTCACCTCTAAACTGGTTTACCCGTCGCCGTCGTATGCGCATTATACCCCGTAAGCCGGAGGGGCATGCCGATGGGCGTCGGGTCTTAAACGGTGCTGGTATTGGTTTGGTGGAGTTGGATGAGGCGGGGCGCCCTTGGCGTGTCCGTCAGTTTGTAAGTGCTGAAAAAGGTATTCCCTTTGAGCGTATGGAGCACCACTCCCGCTGGCAATAGGTGATCATCCGCGTGATTGGGCGATCTCTGCATTACCCCATATGTGGGTCAAGGCGTGGGCGTCGGGTCTGCATAAGGGGGATCGGTGACGGCTACCCCCCATTGTCGTCAATGTATGGGGTATGGCATGGCGCTAAATAGTGCTGTCGCTTTAATAGAACGGGCTCTGTTCCGTGTGGGGTTCTCCATCACCGGTTGAATGATCGATGTGAGCGCAGAGGCGATACCCCTAGGGTTGCGGGCACGGCTGTTTCATGGGTGATTCTGCACCCATGTTTAACACGGCAGATACAGATCTGTCGTCCGTACAGCCTGTGTACTCATACCTAACAAATCCACCCTATGCTTGGCTGTCCGCGTCATGCCCCCTGATAGATGCCTATTCCCTGTGTATCCAGATAGGTCACAAGTGCGATGTTATGCCTGTTGTCGAATGTCATGAAGGGTTTGGTCGTATGTACCCTGTAGTTTGGTCACAAACTGGTTCATCTGCGCTCGGTCCTGGGGGTCGTCCATCTGCTTAGATAGATGAAAGGGTTTAAGTATGCGCACCACAGGTTTTTGACGGGTGAGCTTTTTATCAAACCAAGCCAACACGACCGGTACAATAAGTGGCTCTTTGGGCATCTGAGCAGCCAATAGGAACCCCCCTTTTTGAAAAGGGAGAGGGGATTTCTCGGTCGAGGTGGTGTTGCCTTCCGGGCAGATAATCAGATTACGCCCATGATCGAGCGCTGCACCAGCCTCTTGAAAAAAACGTTGACGAATCTGCTGACGTTGATTGGGGTTTTCCTCCAGCTCTGGGCCCCCGACATAGATGTAGTTAAAGGGATCAAAATATTGTTGGTGTTCATACTCATCCCGGTCGGAGCGACGCACTACACGCATGGCATTTTGACCATATTTTCGGTAGAGAAAAGCGGTCAGGAAGTGGGTATCCATGGTGATCAGAAAACCCGCAGGTAGCTGATAGTCCATATGGTTAACCAGATGGTTCATCATAAAGATATGACCGGTATCTACCGGTAAATTTTCCTCCCCTTCAACCGTGATATCAATCATGTCATAGAGCTCACCAAAGCCCATATTACAGTGGGTACGGACCTCCTCGGGGCTACGATCGGAGCTGCTTTCTGCCACCCGCTCATAGATCTGTTGCAGTTTTTGGAAAAAACGTAAATCGGCACGAATCCGCTCTAAAATTTCCATGAAAGTTGTGGCGAGATTTTTTTCCACAAAACTACCATTGCGGGCCACCATGCTTAACACCCGAAAACCATCGGCAATGGTAAAGCGGTTTTCCAGCAAATGGGGGAGTTTGCGTAGAGGCGAAGTAATGGCCAGTTGGGGGCCATAAAGGTTAAGTAAAGAGCGGATAGCCAACCGCTCTTCATTAAACTGCTGCATGATAAAGCGTACCCGCACAGCCCGTAGGCGCCCCCCCACTACCCATAAAATACGACGGAAAAAACGGGCGCCCTGCTCAGGGTGGTCGGTGATGACGCGCTGTAGTTCAGCAATGGGTATGGCTAAAAGGTGTGTTTCAGTGAGGGCTTTGGCAGATCCCTCATAGAGATCACTCAACAGGCCGGTCCAGCCCAAGACAAGTCCAGCATGGGCCAAGGTATGGTAAGGGTGCATCACGGCATCCCCCCCTTGGGTACCTTGCATAAAAGCCATTTCCAGGCGGCCACCCGCTAAAATATAAAAATATTCTGCAGGTTCACCCTCTTCATAGAGCATCTCTCCTGCAGGTAGCGTGATCTCTTTGGCCAGAGAGTCAAAGTGGTTGCGTTCGGCCTCATCAAAAACTTGGAAAAAGAGTGACCGATCCAAAGCTGAGTGGCGATCAAGGAGCTCTGCAACCAGTTCATCCTCTTCTGCAATATGGGTCACCTCACCGGTGGATGGTGTGAGTAAACTACGGGCATGCAGTAGCCGCATGTCCGCCTCTACCGCCAAGGCATGTAGAAAGGGCAGGGCAAAGTTGGCATCTTCGGCGATCAGTGCTTCTAACGTATCAATGGGTAGCCGTAAAAAATGGCTACGTTCCACACATACCACCGATTCCATATAGCGATGGGGTGGACGAAATGCCGACCAACCCAGCACCGCCCCCGGAAAACGGGTGGTATCCATGGTTATGGCATCTTCTGGTCCATCTAAATTGATGGTATGACGCACACGACCCTGAATCATCAAATAGAGATACCGGGTCTCATCATGTTGACGAATAAACAGCTGACCTGCCTCATACAACCGTGCTTCCATAACAGCATCCAGTTGCTGTTTCTGTACAGGATTAAGATGGTTAAAGGGTGCAAAATCAGTGAGTGATTCAAACATGTTGCTCTCCATCCAGTTACAGTCCCATACAGCGTATACCGCAAACTCTGGACCGAAATAAAACGCCCGATATCAGCCCATATTGATGCAATATCATGCGCATATCCCAAAAATTAGCATATCAAACGATCAGATGCTTAAAGTGTGGGCAATTCGGGTCGGTGGTGGTGGATGATCGCGTAAAAAACAGATGTGTTAGGCCGACAAGCCACATAAATGTGGGTTTAAAAGTTATTAATAATTCCGTCTGAAGAGCTAAACCATGTAGACTCTATAAAGGAGAATTCTTCTTATAGGTAGATGGGTTATAAAACGGTGAGAGGTCCTGATGAAAGCCATATTTAAACAGGTAATCTTCGTCCTAATACTGAGTTTGGGGTGTGTCACAGCATATGCGCAGGATAAAACCCCATATCGTATTTATATCGATGCGGATTGGAGTGGCTCCATCCCCTCTAGTCAGGCTATTGAGTGGGGGATCCGCACCGCCTTAGCCGAAGAAAATAACCAACTGGCTGGACACCCGATTGAGATTGTACGGGTGAACCATCGGGGTAATACCCGACGTCATTTGTATAATCAGAAAAATTTTCTAAAAGATGATCACGCGCTGCTGGTTTTTACCGGACTGCATTCACCACCTCTCTTGGCTAATAAGAAATATATCAATAACAACAGTATTTTAACGCTAAACCCGTGGGCGGCTGCAGGTCCAATTACCCGTAAAATGGCCCCCAACTGGATTTTCCGTTTATCGGTGGATGATGCCGTGGCAGGGCGCGTTATTGTGGAGCATGCCATTAAAAAGCGCGGTTATAAAAAACTGGTTCTGGTGGCAGAAGATACTGGATGGGGCCGTTTTAACCATAAAAATATGAGCGCCAAAGCGGCTGAGTATGGCATTGATGACCTGCCGGTTATTTGGTCCAATTGGGGGATCTCCAAACCGGCTGCTAAAATTATTCTGCGTAAAGCAGCCAGCATGAAAGCAGATGCTATTCTACTGGTGGTTAACCCTACAGAGTCTGTCACTTTTGCCACCGCCATGGCTGAGTTGGAGCCTGAGCGGCGACGTCCTTTCCAAAGTCATTGGGGGGTTAGTGCAGGAGGGTTCTCCAAAAAAGTGGGTTCCAAAGTCTTACGTACCATTCAATTGGAGTATGTACAGAGCCGCTTCAGTTTTTTGGATGGGGTGCTCTCCCCTCATGCCCAACAGGTACTTGGACGAGCCATGCAGCTCTTTCCTAATGCCATTTCCACCCCTCAGGATATTCGTCCACCAGCCGGTTTTAAACATGCCTATGATCTAACCCGTATTCTTATGGCGGCAAGCCATCAAGCTGGATTAACGGGTAATGTCAAAAATGATCGTGTGGCCATACACCAAGCGTTGGAAAATCTAAAAACACCTGTTCAAGGGTTGATCAAAACCTATGTCAGACCCTTTTCTCCGCCAAAAACAGCGCACTCAGATGATCATGAAGCGTTGGGGATAGAGGATTACACCATGGCCACATTTGATGGTTTGGGTAATGTCAAAATTCATACGGAGCCATAAATTGTGAATGGTCTGTTTAAAGAGTTCAGCTTTTCCAAGCTGTTTGCACTGGCTATTTTACTCAGTGTATTGGGTGTGGCACTGCTTTTAGGTGTCGTTTTAACCCGTGGTATGGATCAAAGTTTTGAACAGCAGACTCAACACCTCAACCGTTTACATTTGGATCGTGTTGCTCAGCAGTTGCGTCAGTTTACGCAAAGTCACCTGACGGTTCTTGCGGATATTGCTGCGAATCCATTAACCATTCAGGGGGTTTTACAACCTGAAACCAATTTGGCCAATACCATGGATTGGCTGGCCAGTGTTCGGTTAATTGGTGAACGTTACCCCTTGGTGTTAATGGATTTTGAAGGGAAGGTTCTTCACCAAACAGCCAAAAATGGACCCTTGGATACCTCATCTGTCCAGTCTGTGCTGCAAGGGGTACAACCGCATATGCAGTATGTGCATGCACAGGAAGATGGTAACCACCAATTGTGGTTGATCACACCAGTCCTTTGGCAACAAGGGGCAGAAGGCGCCCTGGCCGTTTGTATACCGCTAGATCGGTTGGAGCCCCTGGAGCATAAGCAGTCTGGTCAAGGTGGTATTCGTTTATGGCAAGACAAGCGCCTACTGTTAAGTATTGGCCAGCCAGGTCAGGGGCAGAGCACCCAAAAAATATTGGGAGAAGTGGGTATAACCCTTGAAATGGTCATGGATAATATGGCCTTGCAACAGGCCCGTGGCCAACTGGTTTGGGATACGTTGCTTCTGGGTCTGTTACTGCTTGTGCTACTGGGGGCCATGCTCTATATGTGGGGGCAAAAACTGTTAGTGGCCCCACTTGTGGGTCTCTCCCGACAAGCGGAGGCCATTGCCAAAGGGGTGGACCCAGATCCGATTGAGCAAAAGCCAGGTGTTCAGGAGATTACCCAACTTACCCACAAGTTTCACCATATGTACCAGGAGGTGACGGCCACCCGTCAGCATTTGGAAAAATTGGTGGGTGAGCGTACTCAAGCATTGGAAAATCAACTTCAAGAACGCATACGAGCTGAAGAGACATTGCGTGTGGTCAGTGATCTGCAAGAGGCGATCTTGGAGAGTGCCGATGCCATGATCATCGCCACCGATGCCACGGGTCGGATCATTCAGTTCAACACTGCAGCGCAACGTAAGCTGGGGTTTGAGGCCCATGAAGTTTTAGGGCACATGAAGTTGGATGCTCTGCATGATGCTATGGAGCTGCAAAATCGCCATTTACCCATCCATATAGAGAGTGATCAGCCCTTAAGCATACCGCTGTTGACCATTCTGTATCGTGCCAGCCAGGGTGAGGTGGATGAACGGGAGTGGTGCTACCGCTGTAAGGATGGACGCACCTTCCCAGTCCGGTTATCCATCACCCAAGTGCATAATCATGGTAACCATGTTCAACAGGGTTATCTGGTGGTGGGGTTGGATATAACAGAACTCAAAGCGTCCCAACAGGCGTTGATGCGTAATCAGGCCAATCTGGCTCATGCACAGGCGATTGCCCATCTGGGGAGTTGGCAGTGGGAGCTTGGGAGTGGCCATATGTTCTGGTCTGATGAGACCTTCCGTATTTTTGGGGAGGCACTCCAAAGTTTTAAACCGGCCTTTGAAGATATTCTGCGTCGGACCCACCCACAGGATGCCAAATTTTTAGAGCAGGGGGTCACCCGTTCGTTGGCTGATCCTGAAGTTGGGTTTGAATTTGAGACCCGCCTGCTGCGTCGCTCGGGCGAGGTGCGTTCGGTTATTATGTTAGGTGAGGTTGCGTATGATCATAACCGCAAACCGCTACGGGTATCGGGAACGATCCAGGATATTACTGAGCGTAAAATAACCGAGGATAATCTCCTGCTGGCCAAACGGGTTATTGAAAGCGCCAGTGAGGCCATTGTGATTACCAATGCCGAGGGGCTGATTACCGATATCAACCCCGCCTATGAAGCGATCACCGGGTACAGCCGTGAAGAGGTGATGGGTCAAAGCCCTGCCATTACCCAATCTGGTCGGCATGATGAGGGTTTTTATAAGCAAATGTGGCAAGCCCTTAAACAGGCAGGTAGTTGGGAAGGGGAGATTTGGGATCGACGTAAAAACGGGGAGATTTTCCCCAAATGGCTCACCATTAATGCCATGCGTAATGCCTATGGGCATGTGAGCCACTATGTGGGCATTTTTTTAGATATTACCACCCAAAAAGCGACAGAAGAAAAGTTGGAGCGGCTCGCTTTTTATGATCCCCTAACCAAATTACCCAACCGTGCACTCTTTCGGGATCGTTTAGAGCATGAGCTGGAGATCTCAGCGCGTGACCAGGACCAGACCGGACTGTTTTTTATTGATCTGGACCGCTTTAAATTGGTGAACGATACCTTAGGGCATGATGCCGGTGATCTGCTGTTGCAAAGTGTCAGTGAGCGTATTCGTGAAACCCTACGACGCAGTGATACGGTGGCCCGTTTAGGGGGGGATGAATTTACGGTTATTCTTCCACGGATTCATCAACCGGCTGAGGCGGCCAAAATTGCACAGAACATTATTGAGTCACTGAAACAACCCTTTCAGCTGAAAAGCCAAGAGGTGTTTATTGGTAGCAGTATTGGTATAGCGCTCTATCCGGAAGATGGGGAGGATTTTGAAACCCTGACTAAAAATGCAGATACCGCCATGTATCAAGCCAAGGAGGCTGGTCGTGGTCAATATATCTTCTTTACTCAGGATATGAACCGCCACAATCATCAACGTATGAACATGGAGCGGGATCTACGTTATGCCCTGACTGAGCAACAGTTTCAGCTACACTATCAGCCTAAACTCTCTTTAAGCCAAGGCCAGATGGTGGGGATGGAGGCCCTGATCCGTTGGCAACACCCTGAGCAGGGGTTAATCGGGCCCGATCAGTTTATTCCACTGGCCGAAGAGACCGGTTTAATCCTGCCCATGGGTATTTGGATTTTACAAACCGCTTGCCAACAGACCCAACAGTGGCGCACAGAGGGGCACCCCTCACTACGTGTGGCGGTTAACCTCTCTGCACGACAGTTCCAGGATCCAAACTTGGTGGCCAATATTGAACAGGCGCTGCACAGCAGTGGCTTGCAGGCGGATGGTTTGGAGTTAGAGATTACAGAGAGCATCGCCATGCAGGATGCAGAGCAGACCATTGAGACCGTTCAGCAGTTACGACATTTGGGTTTGCATATCTCCATTGATGATTTTGGTACCGGTTACTCTTCCTTGAGCTATCTGAAACGTTTTCCCCTAAACGCCCTAAAAATTGACCGATCCTTTATTCAAGATGTCACCACCAGTGTGGAAGATGCATCCATCGTCACTTCTATTATCTCTATGGCTCAAGCGATGAAACTGGATGTGGTTGCAGAGGGGGTGGAACAAGATGCTCAGCTTGCCTTCTTGCGTGATCTGCAGTGTGGAGAGGTACAAGGATTTCTCTTCAGCCGACCTTTGGATCGTCAACAATTTCAGACCTATCTTAAAGATCATCCCACCCCATAAAGATCATCCACCTTCCACCGATCTACACGCACGCCACGCCCTGCAAAAGTCATCTTAATCTTTCCAGCTTGTGTGAAAATCCCCATACAGAAGTTGATGTTTTTTTCGAAAAAAATAGGGCTAAGTGCCGAAAATACCATCTTATTTTGTAGAAATTACACGCTATGCATGACAAGATGTCATATTCTGTTTATTGCCTTATGTTAAGCTAACAGATTGTATTTTCATTGTTAATAATGGTTTTGCAAGGTATGCTTGGCCATAGTGATTCAATGGCTTTATTATAGATCAAAACCATTAATCATTGATCTTTCTTTATGATTTTTTCATGACGTATCAGTTACATGGGCGATGGGTATTGGGCAGTCTGCTCACCTTGGGGAGAATGTGATGAATCTTAAAGCTAAACTGATTGTTCCAGTTTTGCTGCTATTGGTTGTGACTGCAGTGGTGGTTTTACAGGTCTCCCGTGGGGCGTTAGAGGACAATACCCGTATTCTGCTTGAAGAACAGATTGCCACCAAGGTTGTATCCATTGATCAAAATATGGCGCGTATGAGCCGTACAGCGCTGTTGGCCTCGGCCATCATTGCCAATCTGCCTCAAGTAAAAGAGGCCTATACCCTGCAAAAAACCGATGAGGCTGCTGCTCGTTCGTTACTGGCCAAGCATATGGCACCCATTAAAAAAACGGTTGAACAGATTACGGGTATGAAGCGGTTTCGGGTACATTTTCATCTACCCCCTGTGCGCTCTTTCCTACGTATCTGGAATGGTACTGGTGGGGATGATTTGTCTGGTTTTCGCAATACTGTGCGTCAGGTAAATGCACAAGGTAAACCGGTTGAGGGTATTGAGATCGGTCGTGGTGGATTTGTGCTTCGTGGTTTGGCACCGATTTTTGATGATCAAGGTAACCAGGTTGGTTCACTTGAAACGCTCTTACCGATGTCAGAGTTGATTAAAAAGTCGAAGGTGTTAGCGGTAGAAGAGCTGGGTGTACTGTTGCATGACAGCTATTTGGATATTGCAAAAAAGCTTAAGAAATCCAACCCTAAAAAGGCTGGCCAATTTGTTTACACAGGATCAACCAAAGGTTTTTTACCCGCTTTGGTTGAGCCCGATGCGCTACTGGCTGGTATGCAGGGTAACCAACAGCGGCGTTATGATCATTACACGCTGGCATATCATCCGATTAAAGATTTCTCCGGTAAATCAGTGGGTGTGGTGGTCTATCAGTTAGATATCGCCAAAGTTGAAAACAATCAGCAAGCCATGATCACCTACCTGTTGGTCACCATTATTGCCATGATGGTGGTTGCGGGTCTGGCTTATGCGTTGTTGGTTGGCCGCTTTATTCGACGTATTGGCTATATTGGTAGACAGATTGGCGGTATTACCGGTGGAGATGTCACCCGTCGTCTGGATATTCCATCCAAACCTGATGAGTTGGATAGTATTTCAACCAATTTCAACGCCATGGTTCACACCTTATCGTTGACCTTACGTCGGGTCTCTTTGCAAGCAGATAGTTTAACCGCTGCCGTTCGTCAATTGGGAGAGGTTAAATATGTACTGACTGAAGATGCCCATGCCATCCGCGATAAAGCCCGTCAGACCGATGCTGAAACCCAGCGTCAGGTTGAGGTTGTGACACAGATTAAAGATGCGGTGGAACAGACCAATACCCATATGGATAGCATTTTAATGCAGTCGGGTGATTTGGCTCAAAGTATGGATGGTGTGGCGGGGGATGCGGAATCAGTCTCTGGGAATGTGACTACCATGGCAGCTGCAGCTGAGCAGATGTCGATGAATGTTGTGGGTATGCAACATAACATTGAGCAAGTTAGTGACTCCATGGGCAGCGTGAGTGATTCAGTCGACGAGATGCGCCACGCGTTGGGTGGTGTGGCCAAGCGTTGCCAACAGGCCCGTAATGAGTCCGATCGAGCCAGTTTACAAACCGATGAAGCCCGCGGTGCCATTACGCAACTGTCCGGTTATACCCAGGAGATCGGTAAGGTGGTTGATCTGATCAACTCCATTGCCGAGCAGACCAACATGCTGGCTTTGAACGCTTCTATTGAAGCCGCTGGTGCGGGGGAAGCGGGTAAAGGGTTTGCCGTGGTGGCGAATGAAGTGAAAGAACTGGCCACACAAACTTCTGAAGCAACCCAAAGCATTGCTGAACAGGTAGACGCCATTCAGCAACAGACCCGCGCGGTGCATGATGCAACCGGTGCTGTTGAGCAGATTGTGCAAAATATTAACCATGCCAATCTTGAAATTGCAGAGGCTGTTGAGCTGCAAACCCATGCCATTACGGAGATCAACCAATCTGTCGAGCAGGTGACGGACTCCTCTCGCACCACAGCTGGCATGGCTGAGGAGTTGGCCAGTGCCGCCAGTGAAGTGGCCCAATCAGCCGGTATGGCGGCAGGCGGGGTGGAGCGTATTGCCTCATCGGCATCGGCATCCGCCCATGCAACTCATGAAGTCTCTGCGGCCAGTGAACAGGCCAAGGAACAGATCACTGCGCTGTTCCAGGTTGCAGAAGAGGTCACTGAGGTGGTGCATCAGGTTGAACAGAATATGGGTGAGGTCAAAGATCTCTCCCGTTATATGGAAGCCTCTGTGGCCCAATTTGGTACCTTGGTGGATATGGTTGGCAACAGTACGGAGAATCTGAACACCACCATGATCTCCCTAAACTGGGGTGAACCACCCTTTGATGTGGAGTCGGTTAAAAAGGCCCACCTAAACTGGCTTACCCGTTTGAGCCACGTCATTATGAATCGTGCCACGATGGAAGCCCATGAGGTGACCGATGCTCATAGCTGTGAATTAGGGCAGTGGATGGACCAAGAGGGGCAGTCGCAGTTTGGTCAATTGTCCATATGGCAGGAGGCGGTTTCGGTTCATGAACGGATTCACAACTTGGCCAAAGAGGTGGTGACTGCCAGCAACGCAGGGGATTTGGCAACAGCCAATAAACTGTTTGGTGACTTTAACGCCTACCGTATTAACCTCTTTGAAAAGCTGGATACCATCTATGTGGGTGAAGAGGCCAATGATGAGCAGGTTGCGGTGGTGTGGAAACCACAAATGAGTGTGGGTGTACAAATTTTGGATCAAGACCACCACCGTTTAATCAACTATATCAATCGTCTGGCTTCTGCTCATGAAATGGGACAATCTCATGTCGCTTTGGCGCGGGTACTCAGGGCGTTGGTGGACTACACGGTTTTCCACTTCCGTCGTGAGGAGAGCATGATGGCCGAGAGTGGATATGAAGGGGTGGAAGCCCATAAAGTTGCCCATGGTAAGCTGGAAACCAAAGTACAAAACTACCATCAGCGTCTGGATACAGAAGGTGTGGCCATGACTACAGAGCTCTTAACGTTCCTTAAAGGTGAGTTTTTGGAGCATATCCTACATTCGGATCAAAGCTACTGTGGCCACTTTAAAAAGCAAGGTATTGTCTAGGCCTGCTCTAGATACATGGTTGGTCTGCGTTGGAAGATAAAAAAACCCCCTATCCAATTGGATAGGGGGTTTTTGTTTACCATGAACTGGGTTTGTGTCGACCCCGATGTGGATGGTGTTTGCTTTTAACGGGTATCGGTATAGGTTGCATCTGCCGTGGCGGAGAGAGCCATGAAAGAACCAAACCAATAAATTTACCCCGACTGCCTTTATCTTCCGGTTCGGCCAGCAACATAACAGCCATACCCATTTGTGCGCTGGCCAAGGTCAGGCCCATGAAGAAGGTAAGCACGGCAATGATCAAAATAGGCGAGCTTGAACCTAAAATAAGCGTCCCCATTTGGTTAAAGTTCCAATAGATCATGGCCGCAACGGTGGTTGCTGATAAAGCAAAGCCGATTAAGGTGTGGCGCAAAAGAAAATTGGCCAACTTGAAGTTGTACATCGGAGGGCCCCCCTACACACGATGTCTTAAAGATATACATAAATCGTTATACACCATTATGACAAAACCTTGAGAAGTGTCAATACAGGGAATGCTGTGTAGTTTATAGGGGTCGTATGGAGCGTAGAAAAATCAGCAAGATGGTATTTTTTGTGATAATTGGGCAAACTGAAAGGGTCATGAACTCACCATACGCAAAGAAAGAGTACCTATGGATCCCATGGACCCCATGGATTTTGAATTAGAACACCAAGGTGCCGATATTCGGCCATGCCCCTATTGTGGATGGCGTAATACCCCAGCTGGGTTTAGAAATCATCGTCCTTACTATGAGTGTAAAGGGTGCCAGACCTGTTATACCGAGCTGACACAAGCCCAACAAAAGAAGGTTGAGGAGCCATAAGGCTATACTTCAGGGGTTTTGCCGTTATAGGTATTTATGAATACGGATCGGGTAGAGGGGGGCATCGCTATCGCTGCCCATCTTTATGCTTCTCTTGGTTGAAACTGCTGTATCGCTTCCAACAGCTGTATTTTACGAATCGGCTTGGTCAGGTGCATTTGGCTGCCAGCTTGTTTACTTCGCTCAATATCCTCACGCATGGCATGTGCGGTTAATATAATGACCGGTAAGCAAGCCAGCTTCTGTTCCTGTTCCCACTGACGAATCGCCTCTGTGGTCTCATAACCATCCATACTGCCAGGCATCTGCACATCCATCAGTACCAGGTCAAAGTGTTGATCTTTGACCATCTGTAAAGCTTTATCCCCCCCAGTGGCTTCTTTGAGTTGATGGGGCGTTTTCTTTAAGAATGCCCGCAGTAATCGGCGATTATCCGCGGCATCATCCACCACCAGTATATGCATGGGCAGCACGGTTTGATCGTGTTGTGAAATCTGTGCTTGGCCATGGGCGTGATGTTGTGGTTTTTGGGCCAGATTCAAAGGGAGAATAAAGTAGAAGGTACTGCCCTTTTCAGGTTCACTCTCCACACTGATCTCACCATGCATGGCGTCCACCAAACGTTGGCAAATGGAGAGACCAAGACCTGTACCCCCAAACTTACGTGCCGTGGCCGCTTCAGCCTGAGAGAAAGGTTGGAAGATGGTGACCAGTTTATCTTCAGCAATACCAATACCGCTATCTACCACCTCAAATCGAATACGACCATCTGGTAACGTACTAAGTGTGACGATGATCGAGCCTTGTTGGGTGAACTTTAAGGCATTACCTAGGAGATTGAGTAAGACTTGGCGTATGCGTTCTGGGTCACCTTCAACATATTGGGGGACTTCCGATGAAATATCGCAGGTTAGGGTAAGGTTTTTCTCCTCAGCCTTAATACGTAAAATATCCAAAGTCCCTTGGATCAATCTGTGCAGATCAAAAGAGATCTGTTCCAGGCTCATCTCTCCAGCTTCAATTTTGGATAGATCCAGCACATCATTGATCAGAGCCAACAACGCCTCACCGGCTCGGTTAATGGTTTTGACGTGATAGTGTTGTTCGGTATCCAGATCACTCTCTAGAAGTAGCTCAGCCATACCCAATACCGCATTCATTGGGGTACGAATATCATGGCTCATGGTTGCCAAAAAGGCACTTTTGGCACGGCTGGCATCTTCCGCACTACGTTTGGCCTCCCGCAGGGCCTGTTCCAAGGCCATGCGTTGGGTGATATCCCTTTGGGATTCGACAATCTGTATGACGTCACCGGCTGCATTAAAAATGGGACTGGCGGTGATCTCCACAAAAAAAGGTCGCCCGGCGGTATCTTGATGGTTGTGCACTAAACGTACGGTTTTTCGCTGTTCAATAACCGCCTGTAGCGTACAAGGGTCATTTATACCATCACAGGGGTACTTAACACGGTGGGTTAATTCGTGGCATGTTACCTCACCAATGGCAACCTGACCCTGGCGGCTATAGAGCTTTTGGGCGGCTTGATTGAGCATGGTGACCCGGTAATCATCCACATTGACCACCATGGTGGCATCGGCCAATGTATCGATCACGGTTTGTATATCCTGATGGGCTTGTTCCAGCTTTTGTTCAGCTAGTTTTTGATCTGTAATATCAATGATGTAGCCATAATAATGGGTAATGTCACCCGTGCCGTTACGTAACAGGGTTGTGATATCCCGGATCCAGCGGCGCTTGCCTTGAGCATTGACCACTTCATAGGGTTCATGCTCAAACCAATCCCGTTTTTGTTGGGTGGCTTGTTTAATCTCACGGGTAACCCGGCTTAGATATTCTGGTACCACAATGCCGGTATAGCTGGACTCACCCTGTAGGAAATGTTTGGTGTGGTAGCCAAGAACTTCCGTCAGGTTTTCTGAGACATATTCCACCGGCCAGCCATAGCTGTTGCGCCATTTAAAAATGACACAAGGGCCTCCAATAAAGAGATCACGCTCTGCTCGAATGGCTCGGTTTAGGGATTCAGCCTCTTGTTGCCAACGGGCGCGTTTTTGTCGGTTGAGTAGCAGCAGCAACAAGAGTAGAGCTGCGAGGGTGGTGGTGATGGCATAAAAGGGTAATAAACGTTTAAACATACGCATGGTATGTTCATCACGCAGATGGTTGGGGGAGTAGGCAATGAGCTTCCAGCGGCAACTTTGGCAGACCCCTTGTTGGTTGCCCACCATTTTGGGTAAAGAGAGTGTGGTAAACTCATAATGTCCCTCAGGTCGTTCCACAAAGTTGCGTTCATGGGTTTGAATAATGTGCCAGCTGCGGGGGTTGTGCCACGCAAAATTATCGCCATTATGCTCTGAGAACATAAAAGCCCACTCCTGCTCCCGGCGAAATCCCAATAGATAGTAGCCCTGTTCATTTAACATGAGCAGGTGACCCCGATAATCGGTTGTCAGGTTACGTAGGGCATCTAAACTATGTTTGCCCAGATAGTTAAGTATGATCACCCCAAGCTTGTCACCCTGGCGGTTAAAAATGGGTGTTGCCAGACGAAGCATCGGTTTAAACGGCACCTCAACCTGTTTATGTTCAATATTTAGATCCAAGGGTGAGATAAAGATCTGACCGGCATTAAGGGCGATGGATTCAGTAAAATAATAGCGGTGTTTTTTGGATTGTAAGGTGTTCTTTGTTACCGCCACAGGATCCCCATAACCGTAATTAATACGGATAACTTCATCCCCATGCAGGTTGATCAAACGGATCTGGTCATAACGCCCTTTTAATTGGCTCATGGCCAAAAAATGTTGGGTTAGTGCCTGAATATGGGATGCTTCTGGTGTTGGGGTGGTATCCATCCGCTGGATGAGCGGATGGCTGGCCAGAAACATGAGGTCACTCTGTACATCTTTAAGGTCGACACTTAACCGATCCCGTGCCTGTTTTAAGAGGGCGGCAGATTTTTGGATCTGGTTCAGATCAAACTGATGTTGGCTTTGACGTAATTGAAAAGTAAACACCGTACCAATGGCCACAAGTATCAGCAGGAATAGCAGAAGATAGCTACTCCACTTGAACTGACGAATCTGTTTCCAGGCGGTGTGGACAAAAGCCATGGATGCACCTTTACGCCATTAGAGTGGGTTCTTCCTGTGTTTGAGTTTCCGTGACGGCCCGAAAGACCACAACCGCTCCGGTTATCTCATCCTCTTCAACAATGGCTGTGCTGATGTACTCAGCGGCAAAGCCACTGCCATCTTTACGCCATAACCACGCATTGGTACTGCGCAACGTTTGACCGTTGGTTAATACTGAGGTAATTGGGCAATCCTGTTCAGGAAAAGGCTTACCGTCTTTATAGTGATGGTGCCACATGGCATGGGTGGGTTGACCAATTAACTCATCTACCGACCAACCCAATATGTGTGAAGCCGCTGGGTTAACAAAGGAGTGACACCCTTGAGTATCAATCCCTAAAATTCCATCTCCAGCAATATCTAGTATGGTGGTTTTAAGCTGCTGTTCGCTGCGGACATCCTGCTGCAGTTTTTTGATGGAAGAGAGATCATTGGCGACACCAATGAGTTGCTGTATATCCCCTTTTTCATCTCTAACACAGGAGATGGAGAACAGCACAGGTAGTGAGGCACCACCTTTGGTGAGAAGCTGTTTTTGAAGGGTAAAATGGTCTAATGCCCCTTGACGCATTTTTTCAAATAGGGGGATCTCCTGGCTCATCTGCAGCGGGTCTGTAAAATCGTTTAAATTTTTCTGACGTATCTCACGGGCACTGTAACCGGTCATGGCACAAAAGGCGTGGTTGGCGCGATCCAAACGGCCATCGGCGTGGGTTAAAACGATACCTGAGGCAACCTGTTCAAAGGTGGCCCGCATGCGCATTTCACTCTCTTGTACTTTTTGTTGACGGCTTTTTAGTGCGCGGTTGAGCTTGATAACCCGTCGGGTTAGCCAGGTCTGGATCAATACAACGAATAGGATCAATACCATCCAATACCAATACGTGTGAACCACCCGTCCAGGCGATAAGGTATTAAAGGTCTCATAAGGTGGAAGCTGAAGATCTTGCAACAGCTCATGAATACTCTGGTAGTTCTCTGGGATCGACCAACCGGCAATCCCGGCTTTTAGCGCGGCCGGTTCTTCAGCAGTTAGCGCCATCAAAGCCATGGCTACTTTTAACGCCAGCCGATTATCCGTATGCCGAGCTTTGGCGACGGGCCATTCTGGATAGAGACGGGTCGAGACTAAAAGCGGAAAGCCCTCATGCTTGAGTGGGCGGATGACCTGAAGTTGATTTAAAGTAATACGACCTTCCTGAACCATTTTTTCCAGGTGACCTGTACGTACCACACCTGCTTCAAAGCGTCCTTCCAAAACCCCTTCTACCACAGGATCATGGTTGTTTAAGAAGGTGACATTACTAAAATCACCGCGGTTTAAACCATGGTTCTGAAAAGTTTTCAAAGCCATGATCCAACCCCCAAGAGAGGTATCATGAACAGCGGCTAGGCGCGCATTGGCCAGATCTTGAATGCGGCGGAAATTTTGGTTGTATTTGCGGGTAAAGATAACACTGCCAAAGCGGGTAATGTTCTGTTTGCTGGAGAGCCGGTTCTTTAAGGTAACGATACGTTGAACATTAAAACGTACCGCCAAGTCTGCGTAGATCGCTGGGTTGGTGATGGTGAGATCCACCAACTCTTTTTCAACCAAAATAGGGGCTTCTTCAAACTGCATGGGGACAATGCGAAAACGATGCTCTGGAATTTTTTCACTTAAATAGCGTGCGGTTGCCTGCCAACGTTCCAGTGCTTTTTGGGGGCCCCGTTTGGCTAAAACCCCAATACGTATCTCATACGCATCAGCTGCCCAGCTAGGCGGTAGCCAAGCCAGTAAACACAGACCGATCACCATCGCCACCCAGGTCTGTTGTTTTTTCATTCCCTTGATGTTCATGAACCACCCAGCTTTGTTGGTTAAACCGCGATGACGGATTCGGCCAGAGCATCCATAAATTGGCCACACCGGTGACAATGGCGTGCCCCTATTTAAAAACAATGGATAAAAAAAGCTTTGGGTAAAATGATTACCTCTAAAGGTATCCTGTTTTCTCTTCTTTTGCAGCAGGATGTCCACACAAAAACAGACAAAAGCTCATGCTTTGAGACATCATACACCATGAATCTGTATTTTTTTGAGGGGGGTTAGGGTGGGTGTTTGGCAGGTTGTTTAGAAAACATTCAATATATTCAGAAAGATATAACTATAGAAATGGATGTGCTTTGCAGAATGAAAAGGCACCAGCAATGTCACAGAGAGTTACCAAAAAAATATCGTTTATGGCACATTTGCAGGGAAAACAGATGTTAAGTGGTGGTTTATCATGTTACATGCGAAAGGTAAGTTGAACATTCAGTGGTGAGGAGGTGCCCTTAAAAGCCGCCTTCATCCATATTATCCATAAAAGGTTTGCTTGTCGTAATACGGATAACTTCAAAGGTACGATGGGCCCCGAGCATTTGTAGCGTCTGAGTAACGTTCTCAGAAGGGTTAAATAGCATCACACGGCCTTGGCTGCCCAGATGCTGTTTAAGTGCGTGAAACAGACCAAAGGCGGCACTGTCGATATAGGTAACCTTCTCCAGGTAAATCTTAAACTGTGTACCAGGCGGGTGTTCGGCATAAGCATCCTGAAAAGCTGGGATGCTGTTAACATCAAAGCGACCTGCCAGGGTGAGAATAACAACCCCAGTATCTTCATCGACCTGTTTGGATAGTTCTAACATGCTCCCCCCCTTATAGATTTCTTCAAGTATGGGGTGGAGCTGTTAGAGATGCAAATCTAAATGGTCTTGATCACGGTTCTGTCAGGGTTGCCCAGGAAAGACCCAATAGACCTGAAGGCCGGTTGGGGCCACCTTGACGGGTAAATAGAAGATCCAGATCTTGACCCGTTAACAGAGCTCGAACCTGACAGACGGGGTTTAATGCATCAGGAGATTGATGTTGTATTTTGGGCGTCTGTTCTTTAATGGAGATCTGTTGTAGCTGCTTGTTAGGTTCCCGTACCACAATTACTTCATGGTTTTTGCGGGTCAAGCTCATGCCACATGGTGCAGGGGAAACACCACCCAGGTCCCGCTGTTCAATACCGAGTGGGCCCCAGCGTAGCCACTGACCTTTACCTGTCTCTTCATCCCGCCACAGCATACGCACACCATCGGTTGCACTACGTAGGTCATGCAGGGTGTATGTGCCATGGGGTAGGCTGGCCATGGTTTTTTGTAGGGTTGGGTTATCAATGGGTGCCCAACTACGGCTACCATTGGCTATATGCCCTTGCAACAGCTGTAGTGAGAAGTTCGATGTTTGGGGTTGAAGTTTGAGCAGATCAATCCGGTAACCCCCTTCAACCGGCGCCCCATCCACCAACAACTCTTCGGCTTTATCACCGCCGCTGGAGCTTAGCAGGGTGGCACTACCCCACTGCAAACCACCATTATGGGAAAAACGCATGCGGATCTGAATCATATTGGCCAACTGCTGTTGGTATATGAGGATCAGCTCTCCATCAGGGGTTTCCAATAAAGTCATACCTTTCACCTGTTCATCCCCAATTTGCTTAGGCGGGGTCCAGGATCGGGTATTGTCGGCGTGGTGGGTGCGCTGGACCAAAAGGCGATTTTGAGCATCATGATGCACCACCACCACTTTGCCTTGATGCTTACCCTTACGGATAACATGCAGTATAGGCTGCTGGTTATGGTTGAGTGCATCACCTAACTGTACCGCTTGAAACAGCTCATCGGCATTGCGGCGTCCTAAAAAGAGTGCCCCACGGTTGGTTCGCCACGCAAAATAGCGGCTCTCTTTCCAATAGTCGGTCATTGGACGGCTCTGGGGGTCCATATGGGCATCCAGCGCAACCCGTACAATCCCTTTAGGAAAAGGGCTTTGCGCCATATAGGCCAAAATGGCCACAACAATGACTATTAACAGCAGAGAATATTTTAAAATGGCACGTAACATCATGATAACGCTTCACCCCAATAACCAGTGGTTCAGAAGAGAGTGAAGGTATCACACCCAGGCAAACCCTGCCATGTACCTTAGCTGGCATTCAATCCCGACTTTACCCTTAAAGGTTATCCCCGTAAGATGAAAACGATGATTTACACTCTATGGGGTAACCATACCGATGGATGATGCCGAATTTTTGGAAGGTTTGCTGCACCTGGAGTCTGAACTGGAACAGGCCCCCGTGGTGCGTGAAGGGCATGACTACACCATGCTCACCAGCTTCTATCTGGAGAGCTTGCCCCGTGCTATGAACTGTGAGGGAGCCCAGCTTTTTTTGCTGGATGGCAACCAGTGGTATCAGGTTTTTGCCGACCCGCTCCACCGGGAACCAGCCACACTGGAGAGCAGCAGTTCGATCATACGGTGTGTGGAGAGTAATCAGGCTGTTTTAACCCGGCAACCAGGGCGCGAGGCACGGTTGTGCATGCCGCTGATCAGTCGGGTACGGAGGCGTGTACTGGGTGTCATTGAGCTCCAGCGTAGTGGTTCTGATGCCCAGTTTGATGCGGAAGATCTGAAACGGTTGGAACCTGGGGCAGAAAATCTCTGCCAAGCTTTGGATAACCTTTTGGTGACCGGTGCTTTTTTAACGGAAGATGGTCAGGAGTTACCCCACCTTCCCCCTGTTGATACCTCCATTCGCAGTGTCGGCGTGGTGGCGGAGAGCGGGGTGATGAAAGAGGTCTTTGCCTTAGCCAACACCTTAAGTGCAGTGCCGGTTAATGTTTTTATCAGTGGGGAGAACGGTACAGGCAAAGAGGTGGTCTCCCGCTATATTCACGACAACAGCGCGGTTGCAGAACAACCTTTTGTGGCGGTTAACTGCGCTGCTATTCCGGAATCCTTAGCTGAAAGTGAATTTTTTGGCTACGAAAAAGGGGCTTTTACCGGTGCCGTAGGTAGCCGTAAAGGTCATTTTGAGGCAGCTCATGGGGGCATTCTGTTTTTGGATGAAATTGCCGATCTTCCCCTCTCCATACAGCCAAAATTTCTGCGTGCACTGCAAGAGCAGGTAGGCCAACGTTTGGGTGGTCAAAAAACCATCGACTACCATTTTCGGGTGATCAGTGCCACCAATAAGGATATTCGCCAAGAGGTGACAGCAGGACGCTTTCGGGAAGATCTGTTCTACCGTCTGTTTGCGGTCGATATTCATATCCCCCCTCTACGGGAGCGGCAAGAGGAGGTACTGCCCCTGGCCCATGCCTTTTTACAGGATATCAACAACCGCTTTGGTAAAGAGGTGGCCGGATTATCCTCAGAGGTTTCTCAGTTGTTTCAGAGCTACCACTGGCCAGGCAATGTGCGCCAACTCCGCCGAGAAATTGAACGGCTGGTTGCCTTAACCCCCGATGGCGAGCCTATTGGGTTAGGGGCCTGTTCGTCAGAGCTACGCCATGGTTCCGCTACCTCAGAACCGTTGGAAACCTCTGCCTTACCCCTTACGGGCATGGCACAGCCCATGACTGGGGATTATTATCCGCTACAGCCCCATCAACCTCTGGCCCCACAGTTGGCTCAGTTTGAACGTCGACTCATTGAGATGGCACTGGAACAGCATAACCATAACCGTACCCATGCGGCCAAACAGCTGGGTATTACCCGCCAGTGGTTACTGAAACGTCTGCGCCGTTATGAGCAGGAGGATGGGGTGATGGATGACGGGTGATGTGCCGAGCTACAGACAATCGTGTGCAAGGGTATGAGAGAGTCCCCTTTGTGGCCAAGTTAGGGGATGGAAGGCTCTCATCACCATGGGCTATCAAGCATTGGGCTCGGTTGGATCATCTCCTGAGAAGGGGCATAGATTGGTTGAATTGATCGGGCAACCTCACCCTACCCATGCTCATGCAAGTCACCGTGGTGGGTTTATCTCCTCAAGCATGGATAGGGTTGGATCGGTACAGGTAAGTGATCCTCTTAATAAGGGCGTGATCAAAGGGGTGCTTCCGTATATTAAAAATACAACTGAGCAGGGTTGTAACCCTAAGATCGGTGATCTTTACCTCCCTCTCATCAGGCACAATGATCGAACACCCTCTATGGGGAAAAAAGATGCACATGGTTAACTTTGCGCGTACCATCAGCGGCTGAAAAGTCACATTTATATTAGTAATGCATAGATTAAAATGATCATAAACAAACGATTAGATGGTTCTATAGGATCAATAGGAGTGTCAGGATGACACATATCAGATTGGCAAACCGTTCCGATCAACCCACCATTATCGATCTGGTTGCTCAGTTGCTGGATGAGATTATGCAGCGTAGCGGTGGCAAACACTTTGATATGGATCGCAAACAGAGCCTCTCGCTTTTAGAGGAGTGGCTGAAGGATGGCTCCTACTCTGTGCTAATCGCTGAACAGGCACAGGAGATTGTAGGTTGTGCCACCATGGTAGAGAGCCGTTCTCTTTACGCTGGCGGGAGTTTTCTATCGGTACCTGAACTCTATGTTGTACCGGCACTACGCAGCCATGGTGTTGGTAAATTATTGTTGGATGCGGTCATCGCTCACGCCCAAGCCAACCGCTGGGATCGTATTGAGCTGACCACTCCCCCTTTGCCAATGTTTGACAAAACGGTTGCCTTTTATAAGCAAAATGGGTTTGAACGGGCAGGGGGTTATAAGATGAAGCGTATCATCCAAAAACCCATTTAAAGAGATCTCTAGATGGGGCAAGCGATCAGCGGTTTAAAGTCAATGGGGATGTTACGCAGTTCCAAAAGCTGTTTTTGGATGGGATCCAAGCGTTTTTTACCTAAGGCAATCTGAAGATCTTTTAAGGTATCCCCATGTTTCATGACCAAGCACTGCACCCGGTCAACATGGTCGGTATCAACCAAGACTAAATTATAATGTACCGGTTTTTCAACCTGTACACCCATCTCATGCAACTGCCCGGTATCCAAATGAATACCCGCCAGATCAAGTAGATGTCCGGTAATACCATTGCGTCGTTTGAGCTCAGGTAACTTACAACCAATCGCCAGCAGCTTGGGTAGGATCTGTAGCTTCCCAATCTCTTCAAAGCTAATACGGAGCTCCTGCTCTGGGACAGAGAGGATCTCACCACTGGGGAGTTGCAGGGTGCCTTCCAACTGGGCGGGCATGGCAATCATCAAGCCCTTTTGCAACAGAAGACGATGTTTACGCTTAAACTGCTTATACCATGCTTTGTACAGTTGGGGGTTAAAACGACCCCCTGTAGCCATCCGGTTCATCTCAATCAATGTTTCCAAAGGTGAGGCGGGACCTTTTAAGCTGTAGCCTTCTCGTAGGGCGGAAAAAACATCTGCAATACAGACCAGTTGAGCAATTTCCTGTTCCTGGGGTGAGTAGAGCTGACTGGGATCCCCTTTTAATTCTGTATAGTCACTGAGGATGCCATAGCCACGGCTGTCAGGTTTAAAGCTCTCATGGTGGGCCCCGGCGCAGAAGGCCGATATATCGTGCAGCTCTTCATTATTAGAGAGCATGAGATACCCAATCAGGGGGTGGCGTTCCACCTCTTCACGCTGGGCTTGGTTCAACGGTCCTCGATGGTTAAGGATATCCTTGCTCACCGCCGCTTTACCTACATCGTGCAACATGCCCGATAGGCCAGCTTGGATAACCCGCGCCTTGGGCCACTGCATCGCTTTGGCCAGCTCCACACAGAACAGAGCAGTCTCTACCCCATGTACCACCGTGGGCTCATCATGCTCACTAAGCTCTTTAATGCTCTCAGCGGCAAATTCGGTATAGTGGTCCATAATCTCTTCAAGCAGACCACCGATCTCTTCCTTAAAGGGTTGTAAATCTAACCGCCCTTTACGTTTGAGCACCTCCATCGCATCACGGGTAGACTTGACCCCTTCAGCAAAGACCACAGCACGGGTGGCATCAAACATGGCATCCAGTCGGGTTGCCGCTTGCTTAACGGTATCTGCAATCTTAGGTTTGGCAAAAACCTCTTCAATACCCAAATTAATCAAACGGGCAACGGTGCGGGGTTCCAGATCTGATCCACTGGTTAAATAGGTTACACCATCTAACACCACATCACGGGTTAAGACCAATTTGGCGTGCAGGATCTCATCATCCAGCGGATAAGACTTTTCAGCGGAAGCGGTACCGCTATGGGAAGAGGAAGAAGCAGTCATGGATGCAACAGGAAGTCTCTGTGTAGGCCGATAACGGGAAGAACCGGTCACAGTATGCCATGTCATATCCATAGAAGGCAGAACCTTTCACATATAAATAGAAAAAAGGTGGGTTAGCCCCACCTCGTCTCCTTGTCATCCAACTACTTGCTGTGTGCAAACCACTTACTGACACCCGGCCACTTCATTTTGTTATTCATGTGGCTTAGGTCATAACAGGCGGATGTAGATACCACGACACTTTATTATAGATGGGACGCTAAACCCCAATACGTGCGACGTCTTGACCGGTGCCCTTACCAGTCTTAGCGATGTTTGGTCGTGGTATCTACACCTGCATAAAGCGCATGGTTGTGTAGGGGTACATCCATGCGCGCATAGTCCGCCAATTGGGACGGACGATAATGGTCACGTCTCAGGCCCCCAACCAGGGAGCTGTTGCCCGTAACAGCACGCCCGTAGTGAGGTTGAACCTGAGAGGTGACCGACGACTCCGGGGAAGCCGAATAAATACGTATTTCCTGCGGGGTCTGTTTCACCACCGACCCTTGCCCCAAGGCGATCACCACAATGGCCATGGCCACCGCATGCCACAGACAACAACCCATCCAAGACTCTGTAGGTTCTTTAGGGTAAAGCTTGCCAGACATGGTTGAGCTCCTTGATGACATGGTGTGGGATCAAACGCCCACCCTTGTCTTTCTATAGCGCAAAGCCAGGGCCAATCTTATAAATGTATAAATACACCATAATTTACAAAGTGATAGGATGTCTTAGATCATTTTTTAACGGGGCCATACTTACCCTTGAAATGTAAACGATCAATAACATCTAAGAGGGGCCATATGTACATAGAGATAGAGAGGAAGGGCGTTTGGTTGAATGTTAACAAACGTATACAGTAAACAGATGCATACGGTTAGAGTGGGTTTGGGCACAATAGGGTCTAAATTTTCCCCTATGGGGTGTTGATGCTCCCTTTTTTGCCCAGTGTGGGGTAGGGATGATCTGTACAAAGTATAGGTAGGCGCCAAAAAAAGTTCTAAATATATCCTATATATTTCAAGTGTGTACAAATGTAGATCTGTCTGTTTTGCGAAATTGGCAGAGAAATTGGACTAGGGGATAGGCAGAAACGATGGGGTCGCATGCGGCGGCTACCGTTGGTTTGGATGGATATTGAGGCGGTGTGATGGCCCCAAATGTTGCAACCCATCCAAACGTAGGGGGTCGGAATGCGCCGTACGTTTAAATCCGGTAAGGGTGGCTTGTTTACCCTTGCTGTATTGGAGTCGTATTGACCGCGCGACATAAGGCCAAAACATCAGCCCAGTGGGGTGGTGCTAAGCCCATAATCGCCCCATGAGCGCGGGGATACGATGTTCAAATGGAGATAAACCAATGAACACACAAGGTCAGATCAACCAGCAGGTAACCACCCTTATGGGTTGCCTGATGCGTTGGGAACACCAGCCGGAAAAACGTAGTTTGATGTGGCGTTTAGCCATTAGCAATCTACGCAATCAGATGGAGACGTCACTGGAAGACAGTGATCTCGACAACATGGTCGATCGTATGGATCTGAATGCCGTTTATCGGCAGCTCAAACCATCGATTGCCCAAGAAGCTGCAGGTCGGGTACCCGATGCCTGTCCCTACAGTATGGATGATCTTTTTGATCCCTACTTCTGGCCCAATGAGTAATCCAACTGAGTCCTAAAGGTGTGGATGCACAAAAAGGGGACCTTTTCGAAGGTCCCCTTTTGTTGATCACATCACTTCCTTCCTGCCTACCTTACGGCCTTTCCGCACCTATCTGCATGGTATCCTCTCCCTGAATGAGATAATGGGAACCAAATTGGTTCTATATTAGTCAATAATAATATAGCAACCTTTTCACCCACGCTGCCTAAGGCACGATGGGTGTGGACCCTTAGGAGAAACAACCATGCAGTTGATTCCCAATTTTCCCCATGATGGTGTGGTCACCATTAACCGAGTGGTTTTAAAAGCAGCCTATGATGTGGACGATCTGCAAGAGCGGGTCGCCGAGCTGTGTGAAAATGTAAAAACCTACCATAGTGAAACCGGTTTTATCGGCGGAATGGTCACCATGAACAGTGGCCAGATCTCTAATGAAGGGAGTGATAGGGGGCAGCCGGTGAGTAGTCCACTAAAAGGACGTGAGGCGCTGATTATTACCTTTTGGCGTAGTTATGAAGAGCATGAGGCTTCGCACCGAAGTGAAACATTTCAACCCCTTTTCGAAAAGGTGTTGGCCTTATGTGAAAATGGTAATGAAGAGATTGCCTATGACATGCTCTGGGCAGGCCGGGCCTATGACCCAGAAACGGCCAAGCAGGCCCAAGCACGTAAAGCCCAATATCAAGCGGCTTAAACACGCGTATTGATGAAGATGCCTTTCCGTGCGCTGATTATGCGGAAAGGTATCTTTTTCTAACCATAAATCTCAATTTATATGTATTCACTTATCCAAAGATATCGAATTGATGTTTATAATTGGATAAACTAACCATGAGCGGAAGTTATTCAATGTATCTGTTTCGGTCCACCCATCTTTATAAGATGTGGGGCTGGATGGTATGCAAACAATTAATACATATGTTTTACCGTATGGAAGTGGGTGTGGAATGATTCAAACAATACGGGGCCGTATCTCTTTGACATTAATTGCCATTGTGGGTGGTGGTGCGGTTGTTTTATCACTGATGTTGGGTTGGTTTATTCTGTATGAAAATATGATGGAGGATACCAAAGCGAAGGCCATGACACTGCTGCAGCGTTCGGGGCAGATGTTTATGGTATCAACCAAAAAATTTCATACCCAGTACAATGAAGCGGCATCTGAAGAAGAGAAAGATCAGGTCCGGGATGATTGGATGCGCACCATCTTTGCGGTAGATGATGCGGTCACCAGTGATTTTGGTAAAGAGACCATCCGGGTTCGTTTGATCGGTGATGCTGATATTTTCCCCTTGGCCCCTTATGGTGGGGATAATACTAAAATTGAAATTCCCTTTGAAAAAGAGGCCGCCATCGCCTTGAAGGATGGCAAACAAGGGGCTTTTGAACAGATTGATGATACTCACTACCGTATCTCTGTACCCTTGCATACCAAGATGCATGATGGCTGTGCCGAGTGCCATTTACAGGACCCTAAAGATCCCAAGCAAGTCATGGGAACCCTGAATGCCTACGTGCCCCTCTCTGGACCAATTGCTCAGGTTCAGGCTGTCACCAGTCAAGCGGTGATCATGGTCTTGCTGCTCTGTTTGATCATTGGTTTAACCGTGTATTGGAGTGTCAGTCGTCTGCTCAAGCGGGTAGAGGTGATTAAAGATGGTCTACAGACTTTGGCACAGGGGGATAAACCCGACCTGACCCAGGAGCTACCCGTTGGGCGTCGTGATGAAATTGGTGAACTGGTAGAAGGGTTTAACCAGTTTGTACAGGTTATCCGTTCCATTGTTACCCAAGTTCAGCAGGGCTCTCATCAGTTGGTGGATGCCACACGGGCGGTCCATACCCTCTCTGGGGATATGCGTACCGATGCGGGGCACATGCAGGGTCACGCCCAGGATGCCACAAGCTCAGCTGTGCAGATGAATGATGCTGTCGCCTCACTGCATAGTGTGACAGGTGAGGTAGAGCGCTATCTCACGATCTCCCATGACTCCACCCAGCATATGTCTGCCAATATGAGTACCATTGCCAGTGCCGCGGAGGAGGCTTCTACCAACCTTGGGACGGTGGCAACGGTTTCTAATGAAGTGAATACCGGAATGGAAACCGTCCGGGATATTGCCCAACGTACCCATGGTAGTGTGAACCATGTTGCCCAATCGGTTTTGGAGCTGAAATCCGCTCAGGATCAGGTAAGAAGCCGTTGTCAGGAGGCCAGCCAGGAGTCTCAACAGGCCAACGAAGGGGCTGATGCCACCATGAATGAGGTAGAAAAGCTCTCCAGCATGGCGGCTGAAATTGTCAAAGTAGTCGAAATTATCAATAACATTGCTGAGCAGACCAACATGTTGGCATTGAATGCCGCCATTGAGTCCGCCGGTGCGGGTGAAGCGGGTAAAGGCTTTGCGGTGGTGGCCAATGAGGTCAAAGAGCTGGCCAGTCAGACGGCGGATGCCACGGGTATGATCTCTGACAAGGTGGAACAGATTCGGAATAGTACCCATAGAGCCCATAAGCAGAGTGAAAAGGTACGAGACCAGATCCGGCGTATCAGTACCTATAATATGGAGATCAACAGCTCGGTTGATGAACAGAACCTTACCCTTGAAGGGGTCGCCCAAGCGATTGATCAGGTCGCTCAAGAGACAGCGAATGTGGCGGACTTGGTATCCAATGCCTCGGGTAATATTGGGGATATGAGCCGAAATGTCAGTGAGATCTCCTACGGTATTGATGAAGTGACGCAAAATGTTTCTGAGGCTTCCAATAATACCGGTGAGGTCACCCAAAACATGAACCACGCCACGGAACAGAGTACACAGGCCCGTGAACATTTTGAGGCGGTGACTGAAGGGGCGCAGGTGATCCATAAGTTATTGGAGAACCTAACCCAGCAAGCCAGCATGGTACGAGGACGGAGTGATGGCTTGGATGAGAGTATGCAGAAGATTTCTAAGGTGGGTGTGGGTCTTGAGCAGTTGATGGATCGTTTTAAGGTCTAGGTAGATACCGACTGACACCGTTTAAAAAGCCTGAAGGGGTACGATCCCCTTCAGGCTTTTTTTAGGGATATTAACGGGCGACCATAAGGATAACAATCTGATAAGGTTCTAACATCAACTCACTGGTTGCGACAATAAAGTGACCAGAAACCAGATCGGTAAAGGTTTTTTTCAACCCCAATTGACGTAAGCGGCTGGCATCAATCTTTTGGGGTTTTTCACTAAAATTGGCCAAGACCAGGGCAGAGTGCTCCATATGCTGGCGAAAAAAGCCCAAGACATGGGTATTTTCCAGATCAACTACTTCGGTCTCAGCACGGGTAAACGCCAAATTTTGTAAACGGATCTGGATCAGCCGCTGTAAGCCGGAGAAAATCTGTCCCGGTACGGTCTCCAGATCATGACGTTGATCGGCCGCTTGTTCATTAAAGGGTAGGCGATGCAGCCAGCGGCTATCCCCATCTTTTTCCGGATCCTGGTTATAGCTATAGTCGTTGATCATGCCCAATTCATCCCCCAGGTAGAGCAGGGGAATACCACCAATGGTCAAGATCACGCCATGCAGCATTAAGATACGCCGAATGGCCAGATCCACCTCATCCTGGTTCTGTTCAAAAAGGGCTTTTTCCAACCCACAGAGTGACGCCAAGGTGCCGGAGACGCGGGCATCACCTGTATTGGGGTTCTCTTGGAAGGGTTGACCCCGGGCAAAGGTGTTTTCAAACCGGCCGGTATAAAACTGGGTGAGAAAATGGCGATGTCCGTGGATATCAATATCCACAGCGGCCATATCATCATCCGCAAAAGCCCAGCCGATATCATCATGACACCGAAGATAATTGACCCAGGCACAATCTGCAGGGGTAATAAAGCGGTGTCCCAGGGCTTGCCGCATCAAGCGGGTATCGCGGGTGGCCAGTGTTTCCCACACCAGTGCCATGAGCTGGGGGTTGTAGGAGAGCTGGCACTCTTGGGGGCTGAGAAATTTGGAGACATCATCGGGGTGTACAATGGCTTCAGATTTAAAGACCAAGGTGGGCGCGGCAATACGGGCGACACCATTAAAGGCTTGGATAATCCAGTGTACTTCCGGCTGGTTCTGACAATCGGTTCCCTTACGCTTCCATAAAAACGGTGTGGCATCAAAGCGCAGCAGTTCTGCTCCAATATTGGCCAAAAATATCATCTCTCCAGCCATGGCATTAAAAACTTCGGGGTTTTCGTAGTTTAGATCCCACTGGTAGTTATGAAAGGTGGTCCAAACCCACTTCTTCATACGGTTGCTATAGGTAAAGCAGCCGGGATGTTCATCAGGAAAAATGGATTGGGTGTGAGCTTCAAAGGCATCGGGCTCTTCCCGGTCAGGGAAAAGTCGGTAATAATTTTGGAAGGTAATATCACCCTGTTTGGCAGATATTGCCCAAGGATGGTCATCTGCTGTGTGGTTGAGGATAAAATCCACAGCCAGGCTGATACCGTTACGACGCAGCTCTTCAGCCAGTTCTGCCAGCTGTTCCATGGTGCCTAAACTGGGGTCGACCTCCCGATAACTGCTGACGGCGTAACCACCATCATCATCCCCTTCGGGTGTACGGAATAGGGGCATAAGGTGCAAATAGGAGATGGAAAGCTCTTTGAGATAGGGAATACGCTTCACCACACCCTGTAGATCACCTGCAAGCAGATCCACATAGGCCATGGCACCAACCATGCGGTTGGAGTCAAACCAATTGGAGTCCTGTTCGCGGATGGCATCCAACCCTTTTAACGCCTCTGGTCGGCTTAACCAGCTTTCAATGGTACTGTAGAGCAGCTCTTCGAGATGGTAGAAAAAATCATAACGCTGACCGTAAAGACGGTAGTAGTTATTAAAAAGATGGTCAAAATGGGTATGTAGGCGCTGCACCAAGCCGGCCCAATCATTGGGATCCATACGTTCGGCAAAACGTGTTTCAATACGTGGAAGCAGTCGTTCCAAGGTTGTGGCACTTTGTGCGCTGTACCATGCTTCACGGGACATGGTGACCTCCCAACATTGTTCAGGGTCCGATGTGTGAAATCGGTGTTTGGTAACAAAAAAGTGAGGGTGTTCACGACACCTTATCAGATACTATGTCGGTATTTTGTCCCCGTTAGATAACCGCATAATGAGAAATGGCCCTATGTTTCGATGGATCACATGGTTAATTTGGCTGCTACCTACCTCACTATTTGCCGCTCAAATGGATGTTGATGCGTTAAAAGAATCCGCCAACCAGGGTAACCTACGTGCCCAGCGGTTTTTAGGTCAGTTCTATCTACATGGTGAACAGGGTTTACCGAAGGACCCTAAGCAGGCTGGCCTGTGGTTAGAAAAAGCAGCCCATGGTGGGGATGGGGTGGCCATGAGTCTGTTTGGTTATCTCATGAGCCAAGGCTTGGGTAGGCCGGTGGATCATAAAATGGCCGTGCAGTGGTACCGCCGTGCTGCGCAACAGGGTCAGACCCGAGCTGTGACCGCTTTAGCCCTTAAATATGCCCAGGGCTTGGGGGTAGATAAGGATCTGCAACAGGCGATTAAACTGTTGCGCCAAGCGGCAGATCAGGGAGAATCTTCGGCGCAATACCATCTGGCTGGCCATATCGCCCGTGGTGAAGGGGTGCCTCGGGATGGTGCCCGGGCTGCCCAGTGGTATACGCGGGCTGCCCAGCAGGGCTCTGTGCGAAGTGCCTGGGCCTTGGGACACATGTTGGAACAGGGACAAGGTATTCAGGCCGACCCTGCTTCTGCCCGTCTGTGGTATCAACAAGCGGCGGAGGGGGGCCATGTCGAAGCCCAGTATCAGTTAGCATTGATGTGGGAAGAGGGCCGTGGTGGGGCAAAAGATGCGACACAGGCCGTGGCTTGGTATGAACAGGCTGTGCAAGGGCACCATGTGCGCAGTATGGTCAACTTGGGCTATTTAGTGGCCCATGGCTTAGGGGTGCGTAGAGATGCCGCCCGTGCGGTGGATCTCTATACCCAAGCTGCTCAAGGGGGTAGTGCCACGGCCATGTATAATCTGGGTGTGCGCTTTAGCCGTGGAGATGGTGTTGAACAAGACTTGGTGCATGCCTACAAATGGTTTCACCTGGCTTGGCAATATCGTCATGCTGGGGCGGATCAAGCCAGAGAGCAGGTGGCGGTCCATTTAAAAGCTGTACAGATCGCCCAAGCCCGTCAAAAGGCGGCGGTGTGGTTAAAAACCCATGATTTGCTCAGAAAATAACCATAAAGCGGTAAAAAAAGGTTTAGTTTCCTGGCGGAATGGTCTGGAAATCGATAAAAATAGATGTTTGAGTAACCGTATGAAAAAATTTGTACGGTTTTCCCGTGGATTCCAACTGTGGTGAAAAACCCCATGTGGCTGCGTATCTCCCTAATTCAATTGACCTTGCTCCTCGTACTCACTTTTAGCAGTGGGACAGGGTGGGCCCAGGAACAAGCCTCTGGAAGCTTGACACCCCAGCAACAGGCTTTAAAAGCCCGTGCCGAACAGGGGGATCATGAGGCCCAATACCGATGGGGCATTATGCTGGCTGAGGGCAAAGGTGTGGCCCAAGATCTCAAGGGTGCATACAGCTGGTTTTACACCTCAGCCACCTCAGGTCATGCGACCGCACAATTCCATTTGGCCAATATGTATCTCACCGGTCGTGGGGCGGATCAAGATGATCAGGCTGCCTTTGACTGGTTTATGAAATCAGCCCGTCAGGGACACCCCCTTTCTCAGTACAATTTGGGTCTTATGTACTTTAAGAAGCGGGGCCCAGATCAGGATCTAAAAGCACCTCATAAATGGTTTTTACGTGCGGCTAATCAAAACTTTCCCCTGGCCCAGTTCAACCTGGGTGTGATGTATTTTCAAGGGGGGGAGTGGGCTCCCGTCAACTATGTGGAGAGTTTTAAGTGGTTAGATCTGGCTGCCCGTAACGGCATGGGTGAAGCAGAAAAGCTGCGTACCATCCTGGGCCGCCGTCTAAGTGATGATGAGTTAATTAAAACCGAACAGGTTACCCAGAGCTGGATTACCCGGTATGGGGATGTGCGTGGGGCAGGGCGGGTGATCCTGGCTGATCAACGCCAGGGTAGTCATACAAAGATTACAGGCTTGTTAAAAAAAGCGGTCTATAACCTCAAAAAACGGCGTTTTACCACCCCGCCTAAAAATAATGCGTATGATCAGTTCCATAAAGTTCTGGCTGTAGATCCCCGCAATGGTGCCGCGCAAGAGGGTATTAGCCGTATTGCCGATGGCTATATGGACTTGGTTGATCGGGATATTCGTCTCAAAAAATGGAAGAAAGCCCGCAAATATCTGAACCGTGCCAAAGAGATCATCCAAAAAGGGTATGGGGACCGTAAGCGTTTGCAGCGTTTGCAGGATGCATTACAAAGCTGAAATAAGAGCAAATAGGACCAAATAGAAAAAGGGACCTGCCAAAATGTTGGTAGGTCCCTTTTTCTTTATAAACAACCACATGCTTTCACATATGTGAACCTATATTTAGTATCCTGTGTTTTTTTAAGGGCTTTGTATTGATTTTAAGAGCATTATGTTCTCAAAGGTATAAATCTGATATGCTGTGCATAGTTAACATTTGGGTTTAATGACCAATCTGTTGGTATTGGTTTTTGACAAAGCGGGGTTCCAAGTTATGTGGTGCCGATTGATTATCAGTGCCTTTTTACTGGTACTGTCGACCACTTCGGTTATGGCGGGTCAAGGATCAGCCACACTGGAACAGGTGCGTTTGCGTGGCGTCTTAAACTGTGGGGTTATTCCTGGTAACCCTGCCTTCTCCCAGCAAGGTACGGATGGCCAATGGCATGGTTTTTTTGCCGATTGGTGCCGAGCACTCTCTGCAGCGGTTATCGGTGATGGGCGGGCGGTACATTTTATTGAGGTTACCCCGGCTACACGCTTTGAAGCCCTAGCCCGGAAAAAGGTGGATGTGGTGATGTCCAACACCACATGGACCCACTCTCGGGAGTATGCCCACAAGGTACGTTTTCCCGCGGTCTATCTGTATGATGGACAAGCCGTTGCCACCCGCAAGAACACCGGTTGGCGACAGCTGGCACAAGCCAATCAAGCCACCGTTTGTGTTGAGCCTAGTAGTACATCCCACGCCAATCTACAAGATTATGCCCAGCGACATGGCCTTAGTTTTACCTATCTGCCTTTAAAGCAGCAGGGAATTATTAACGCATTTTTGGAAAACCGCTGTGACTTGATCACCGATGATCGCATTGCGCTCACAGCCAATATTAAAGATGCATCCAGTCATCCTGAAGATTATATCCTCTTCCCCCAAACCCTGTCGCGGGAACCGTTGGCACCCATGGTTCGAGCGGATGATGAAAACTGGATCCGGGTTGTGCGTATGGTGGTGCATGCACTGATGGTGGCGGATGAAAAAGGGATATCCACCGCCAAACTCACTTCCGATGATACCCGTTTGAATGATCCTGAAGTTCAGCGATTGCTTGGTTCAGAAGAGGATCCAGGGCAGTTTGTTGGTTTAAGCCGTGGCTGGGCGCGGCGGGCGATCACCACCGTTGGGCACTATGGTGAACTGTTTGCCCGCCACCTGGGCACACGGTCTGATATGAAGATGCCCAGATTGCTGAACCGTCCTTGGTCCCGTGGGGGACTTTTTTATGCCCCTCCTTTCCGATAATGGCTCGGCTCAGCCGACCATAGCCCACCGTCTAAAGCGGTCCATGGGTCTGTTGGTTATACTGTTTCTCTTGCTGAGTGGGATATCCCTGGCAGCTTTGCTGAAGTTTAGACAAGACTTTAATCAAACTTGGCAACAGCATAATGCCCAACTGCTTATTGCCATGGATCTAAGCAGGCAAAGTGAAGCCATTGGGCGTCTATCCAACACCCTACTGACCATTACCGATAAACAGAGTTTAGAAAGTCAAAATGAACTGCTGGAAAACAGGTTGGTTCTGTTCCAGCAGCTGTTGACGCAGCTGCATGATCAAAAAAGTGAAGCGTTGTTGGTACAGCGGGTTGAACAGGTACACCAGCCCTTTAGTGATACCATTCGTCAGCTCTATATTTTACAGCGTCGTAGTCTCTCTTTAGAATCTGTTAAAAAGCAGCGTATTCAACAGATTATCGTGCAGCATAAAAAATTACATAACTATCTTGAACATGCTCAGCAGGGTCATAAGATCTACCATGAACCGTTTAACGCCCTGTTGGGCAGTCTATTATGGGCTGGAGAAGCCAGCCATGAAGTGCTGTTTGAAAAACGTAAAAATGAAGTATTAAAAAGTGTGGCTGTGCTTATTGAGAAAGCTGAATCACTCTCCGAGCAGCAGGATCAGTGGCGTTCTACCTTCCAAAAATTACAAATCCACGTAGAAGACTACCTTAAGCTCATTCCACAATGGCTACATTTGGAACAGCAACGGCAGGGTGTATTAAGCCAGAACCGTCGGTATATCACACAGTTTGCAGAAACAACCCAGTCCCTTTATAACGCCTACCGTAACCGTGTACAGATACAAGCGCAAAAGCAACAACGTATGATGATCGCCAGTATTGTCACCGTGGTTTTGGTGACTATGGTAGCCATGGTCATTCTATTTTTACTGGTGCGCTATCTGTTCAATCGTGTCTTGGGGCGTTTTGCCGCACTGCATGATGCCATGGCTGCCCATGCCCAGGGACAACAAGTGGCCATTGATGGTTCAGGTTCAGATGAGATCAGCCATATGGCAGAGGCGTTTGAGCTGTTTGTTCAAAAAAGAGCCCAAGCCGAACAAGCACTGCAACATGCCGTGGAACAAGCCCAACAGGCGGATCGGGCCAAAGGTATCTTCCTGGCGACCATGAGCCATGAAATCCGCACCCCGTTGAATGGGGTGATTGGTATGAGCCAACAACTGACCCATATGGATCTGGATCTCAATGTTGCCCATAAGGTTCAGGTCATTGAACAGGCCTCCCAATCCTTGTTGGGTATTCTGAATGATGTTTTGGATTTTTCCAAAATTGAATCTGAACAGCTGGTGTTGGAAGAGATCGTATTTGATCCGCAACGGATGTTGCGAGAGGTCTATGCCATCATGCTCTCCCGTGCGGAAGAGAAAGGCTTACAGCTCCATTTGCAGCTGGCGGATGACCTGCCCATGGCCTGCCGGGGTGATGTCACACGGATTCGGCAGATTTTAAATAATCTGCTGAGTAATGCCATTAAATTCACCCAGCAAGGCGAAGTGATTATAAAGGTCACCCTCTTGGACCGTATAGGGCCTGATCCTTGGTTCCGTTTTTCAGTACACGATACCGGTATTGGTATTGAGGAAGATCGTATAAGCCAACTGTTTGAACCCTTTAAACAGATGGATGAGAGCATCAACCGACGGTTTGGCGGTACAGGCTTGGGGTTGGCTATTAGCACCAAACTGGCCGAGGCTATGGGGGGGAGGCTTTCCGCACAAAAACGTCACCCCAAAGGCTCCATTTTTACCTTGGAAATGCCCGTTACTCACGCGCAAGAAGACCAACTACCCCAACCTAAACCTCCCCATTTACGCACGGGTGAAATGCAGGGATTACGGCTGTTGTTGGCAGAAGATGATGCCATTAATCAGGATGTGGCGACCGGTCTGCTAAAAGAAGAGGGCCACCATGTCACCTGTGCCAACAATGGTCAGGAAGCTTTTGAAATGGCGCAAAAGCATACCTATGACTTGATCTTAATGGACCTACGTATGCCCATTATGAATGGCTTACAGGCCACCAAGCAGATCCGCCAGGCCCAAGGTGGGCCAAACCATGCCACGCCGATTATTGCCTTAACAGCCGATGTACTTAAAGAGAGCCTGGAAGCATGCCAGGAAGCGGGTATGAATGAAGTTCTAACCAAGCCGATCAATATGGAACGCTTGCGTTATGTCATTACACACTTAAATACTCAGGTCAAATCCGCTTCGGTGGTGCAACCTGAGGCTAGAGAAAGTATGGCAGCTATGGAGTCACTGAACATCACTTTTTTGGAACAGACACTGCTGCGTTTACCCCGTGAAAAACGAGAGCTTCTGCTTAAGACATTTATTCAGAACAGTGCACAAACCATTGAGGGGCTCCGAGCGGCTCTTGAGGTAGAAGATCGGGCTTTATTGGAGGAAGAGGCCCACCGTTTGGCGGGAGTATCCGCCAGTATGGGTTTGCCTCTGTTGGAAAAGGCGGCACGCACGCTACAACATGGTGCCGCCTCAGAACCCAACCAATCTTTAAGACATATGCTCGATCAGCTGACCGAGTATGGAGAGCAAGGTGTGGTGGCCTTACAAGCACGCCTGATCTAACCCTACTTTTTAACCCAGCTGCCAGAAGGGGAGAGCATATAGGTGCCTCTTGGGGTGCGATCGAGCAACTTTTGGCCGACAATACCTTCAACGGAACGTAAAGACGTACCATTTTTACCCGCAATTTGACGATACTTGGCACGGCGTTTTAGGTTAATCTCCTGCATCAGCTGTTTGATACTGCTGGGCGCGTTGTTGCTAACCAACCCCACATAGCCATCCCCTTTTTCACCAAGATACCCAGCCTGTTTGGCATCATTAAGCGGGCTGGCGTGCAGGGTTGTGGCCAACATCATGGCCATAAGGAATGGAACAATCCGGCGCAGGTACAGATGTAACTTCATGGTCATAGCTCCTAAGCTGGCGGGTGGTTAGAACAGGTCACCGCTCTGTTCAAGCAGGGCATCCACATCTTTTTCCACTTTAATCCGCACTTCATGTTCAATCTTTACATTCAAATTAATGGTAATCGGTTTATCCGGTGCTTCTACCGACACCCGCGGTGAACAACCCAGGAGCAGGGCAATTGGCAGCGCGGTGAGTAGGAGGTGGGATCGCATGGTCAGCTCCTTCGTAAGGGTGCTTTATCCAGTAGTTACTTTTGGGTGGTCTTAGTTTGGCGTGTTGTTGCAGTCTATTCAAGCATCAGATCATGAGATAGCACAAAACATGGTCATCTAAGCAGAGAGACGACCCCTTTTAATGTTTTAAAATACCTTCTCTTTGCAACATACCTGGGATATCAAAGCCCTCCAGCTCTTTACTGATCAGATCCCCCAATGCCCCTTGTACTGAGAAGTTAAGCACCAAAGGGTGGCCTTTATAAAGATCTGGGTTTTTACCTACAGCCTCCATACGTACATTCAAATCTCCAGCCAGATCGCCGTCTAAGGTAACTTTCAGCCGTTCATATTGAAGATTTTCCATCGCTTTGGCGACCAAGCTTGGTTGGGCACCCCCCGCCTTAAGCGTTGCAGCCGCCACGGTTTTGTTGGAGATCATGCCACGACCTTTGGTAAAGAGCGTGGCTTGCTCCACAAAAATACGTCCACCAACCATCTTAACAGGTAAACGACCTTGTAAAAGACCGGTGGCTTTAAGGCCTGGTAGTTTGACCAATCCGGCAATGGCTGAAAGATCGACATCCTCTACTTCCAACAATAGATCATGACGGGCCGATTTTAGATCAAAGGTGGCATCATGTGCTTTGATCCATCCACCGGCAAAAGGAATGGTCATCTGTTGTAGCTGTGCAATACCGTCGCGCTGTAGATGGAGGTCTGCCTCAATATTGCGTACCGGTATGCCAATATCCAAGAGATCGATATGCAACCGTTGGGCATGGCGACTTTGAGGGGGGCGTAGACTGGACAGGTCGAGTTCCAGGTCGAGCCCTTCAATACGTGCGGGGGTGGTTTGTAAGCCCAAGCCATTTAAACGCAGGGCAAAAGCAGAATCCTCAGCCGCACCCCAATTAAGATGGCCCGATAGTTCAACCTCGCCCTCAACAGACTCTATTTGACCCCGTAACATGCGGAAAAGGTCCTGGGGTTGGGTCCCTTTTTGTTGAATAAAAACAGGGTCCATTTGAATGGAAGCCACACCTTCACCATTTTGTAGATCATGTTTGACCAGCAGATCGACAGCAAAAAGCCCTTTAAGGTCACTCAATTGACCATCCAAGGTGAAGGCGTTGTCTGCCAGTAGAAGCTGGCCGCCATAGTGAAAAGGGGCAATCTCCCCGGTAGATGCCATGGGGCGTAGTGTGATATGGCTGACTTCACCCTGGGCATTAAGCTTGCCATGGTTCTGCGCTGCTTGGAGGGTAAGGTCCAGGTCACGCACAATAAGATCAGCCCCCTTCAGCTTAAAGCGCCCCCCTTTTAAGGTGGTATGACTCTGCCACTGTTGGGCATGGCCCGTAAGTCGTTGGGTTACCATAGGGGTTCGCATTTGCACCCGTTGCGGTTCCCCATTCTTAGACGTGAGCTCGATATCCATACGATGTGGTGCGAGCTGTAGTTGAAGGGCCAAATGGGGTTGTGTGGCTTGCTGCCAATTGGCATAGATGCGTTCACTCTGGATACAAAGTGGCTGGTTACCCTTATTAATCATTTCCACCCCACCCACAGGTTTGATGGTGTGATACCCCATGTTAAAACAGTTCTCCACATTGGCCGTTACAGCATGCTCGTTCCCTTTAAAGGCGAGATTAAGATCAAGCTTACCCTGTTGAATAACCGTCTGGGGGGGCAGCATACCCTCCACCTGGCTCTTTAAGAGAAGCCTCCCTTGGTAGGCGTTGGCACGACCGGAGAGCTGAACCTTAATGTGACTCTGTTTAAGATGGAGCTTTTGCCAGGTAAGTTTGGGTGAAGTGAGCGTCAGTTGATCAATACGAAACTGGCTCTCTTGCCGGGGGTTGGATAGATCACTGGTAAGTTGGCCTTGTAGCTGTGCCGTAAGTGTTGGGCCTGCAGAGAGTGACAATTGGCTGTTTAAAGCCCCAGAGGCGGTTACTGTCTGGTCTCCATCCCATATCAACTGTAAGGGGTGGGATAGGTGACTGCTGAGGGTTGCCCTTTGTCCATCGGCCCCTAGCTGTTGGCTTAGGGGTTGCCAAGCCTTGGGTAGGGGGGCTTGGGCTGTTAAGACAAAGGGTTGTTGGATCCGCCCTTTAAGCCCTTTTTGATAAGGTTCAGCCTGCAGGGTTGCTTGGAGTTTCCCTTGGGGCGCACCCCCTCGTAATGGGGTCAATAACAGATCAGGTTTAAGGGTGATCTTTGGGTAGCGGTGTCGGTTCGTCAGCGAGATCCCCGCTATAGTAAACGGTACCTTACCATCCAGTTGGGTATGGGCGAGGGGTGGGAGTAGATCTGGCCAGGCTTTAAACTGATTGAGGGTTAAATGGCCCTGCAGGGTATAGACCTGTTCTCCTGCAGGTTGCACCATCGTACCCGCTAGCTTGATGTCTCCCCGCTGAGGGTGGGTTAACTTAACACCAATATGGCTCCAGCCACTGGGTTGAAGGGTCTCTGTTTTAAGTGCCTGCAACGTTGTGGAGAGCTGGTATGCATGACGTCCACTAATCTGGGTTTGCGTGGGAATGGGCATGTCACCTTTGAGCCAACCTTGCAGTGCGGCACCACCAAGGGTGCCGTTGAGTGCTAAGGTTCCTTGGGGGTCCCCTTTAAGTTGAGTTTCGCCCTTAAGCAGCATATACCCCGGATGATCGCTGTGTGCTACCCGTACATGGTGTTCCAACTTCATACGCGGCCAGCGGTGTTGGTCCAGCATAGCTTGTAGTGGACCATCCAACTGTAGATCCACCAAACCCGTGAGTTGGGTACCGTGATAATGACCAGGTAAAGGTGCTTGAAACTGCTGTAGTTTCAGGTCTGACTTCAGCTCCAACGTATAGGGTGTTTGGGTTGTAACCGCTGCGCGTACATTCAGATCAAGCCCTGCCATATGAACCTGTATATGCCCATGAAGATGACTTAAACGGTTCTCTAACAGACCTTCTATGTGGGGGGTAAAAACACCATAGGGTGTTTTTACTTCCAACTGAGCATCCTCAAGCACCACTTGATCGAGGGGGAGTGAGGGGATGTGAATAGGTTTCGAGTCGCTCGTTGTGGCGTTAGCCGTGGGTTTTTGTGGGGGCAGGGCAAGGGGTAGGTGCAGTGTGCCATCGGTTTTTTGTTCAACTTGGGCGCGTAACCCTTGTAGGCGCAGTGCGGTTATCTTGCCCTTAATCAGCTGCTCAGGGGTATAGACCACCTGCAGTTGCTGCCACGTCACTTGTCCAGATGGATCCCCCCCAGGGCCTAAAACCAGCTGGTTAAGATCAAGTTGATGGATGACCAGAGTCAAAGGTGGCAACCCTTGGGCGTGAAGAATCTGTGGGAGTACCCAATTAAGCAGGGGTAACCGCCAGATCACTAGGCTAGAGAGTACGATCCCTAGGCTCAATAAGGTTGTAAAGCCGATTTTGCCAATAGATTTCAAGGTCACGGCATTTCCCTCAGTCACACACCAGAAGCAGTTGTGTTAAGTATGCATGAAATTTGGCATGGAAAGCCATTGTCCCTGGTGTAAATGATGAAACGTGCAGAAATGTGATTCAGGTTTTGTCATATTTGACCGATTTTGATAAATGGGACCTTCTGCAAGTGTAAACCTTGTTCAAAAACCAATATGTTGGTGAAGGAAAGTAACCATGTCTCAAAAAATGACGGTATTGGCAACAGCAACTTTAGCGGCAACTCTGGCTGTACCAGCTCAGGCAGGCAATTTACCCAGTCGTGAAGAGATGTGGAACATTATCCTGCAGCAGCAACGGCAGATGGAACAGTTACAGCGTCAACATCAGGAGACTATGGACCATCAACAGATGCAGTTGGATGTGCTTAAAAAGCAACTGGGTCAAACCAAGGTCCAGGTTAAAGCTGTTGAGCAGTCCAGCAAGCAGAGTACCTCATCCGGTTCAACAGCTACCGCCGATAAGTGGACGGACCGTATTACCATTGGTGGTCAGGTACGGGTTCAAGCCAGTACGACAGAGAACAACGGTAGCTCCGGGATCAGCAAGCTTGAAGATGGCAGCAACGTCAAAGTGCGCTTGGTAGAGTTGGATATTGATACCAAGATCAATGAGTGGGTCACCACCTCGACCGCACTCACCTATGAGCATGATGGCTCCACCGCCTTTAATGTCGATACGGCGACTGTCACGGTGGGGAACATGGATAAATTTCCTGTAACCTTAACCATGGGTAAAATGACACTACCCTTTGGTAGTTATGCCAGTAGCGCCATTGCTGACCCTTTGACCAAAGAGCTGGGTGAAATTGGGGATACCGCAGCGGTGGTTAATTTTGAAATGCGTGGATTTACCGCTGATTTCTACCTGTTTAATGGGGATTCCCAGAAAAATGGTGATACCAACGCCATCGATCAGTTTGGTGGCAATGTCGGGTATAGCCACACGGGTAAAACCTATACGGCTTCTATGGGTCTACATTTTGTGAACAGTGTAGAGAACTCAGGGGGCATTAGTACGGCGATCTCAGCCATTGACTCTATGACAGATATGGCGGATTACAGCTCGGCATGGGGTGTTAATGCGTCGGTCACGTGGCGTAATCTAACCTTCTTGGGTGAGTATGTGCAGTTGTTGGATCCCATCGCCAGTAGTACCACCGATACCGACTGGAACAATACCAATTTACGCCCTTCTGCCTGGCATGGTGAGATCTCCTATAGTATGCCCATTTTGGATAAGCAGACCAATTTTGCCATTTCATACAGTGGTAGTGATGCCTCTAAAGCGGTGGGTTTGGTTTCCCGCCGTTTAGCGTTACACGCCAATGTTGATGTGATCGACAATACCACGGTACAGATGGAGTGGAGTCGGGACTTTGATTATGAAGCCACCGAAGGGGGCAGTGGTAACGATGCCGATACCGCTACCTTACGTTTGAAGGTGAGTTTCTAAGAGTATGGGTATGTCCCATCTCTGTGCGGCGGTATGATAAGGCTAGGGCAGAGATGGGACAGCCCTGTTTATGGGCAAGCGATTACTGTTTTTGTAGTAAGTAGCATTGAATGGTCTCTAACAACACCTGCTTACGAATGGGTTTGGTGAGATGTGCCGTACACCCCGCCGCCAAGCTTTTGGCCTCATCTTCTTTCAAGGCGTGTGCGGTAAGCGCCACAATGGGGGTTGGCGTGTGCTGGGTCTCCTGCTCCCATGCGCGTATGGCACGGGTTGCGGTGTAGCCATCCATAAAGGGCATTTGAACATCCATAAAAATGAGATCAAAGGGTGGGCCTTCACGGTCACAGACCTGTGCAATGGCCTCTCCACCATGGTTGGCGATCTCCAGTAATACACCACTGTTTTTCAAAAAAGCCCGCAGCAGGGCAATATTATCTTCCGAATCTTCAACAACCAGAATACGCGCGGGCTCATTAAAGCGGTTGCGCAACTGTTGTTGCGTTAACTTGGGCATGTCCTGTGGCGCTGGGGTGGTTGGGGTATCGATCTTGGTTGAGGGTAGTTCAATGGTAAACCGGAAACAGCTCCCTTGCATGGGGGTGCTGGTCACAGTGATCTCACCTTGCATCAGCTCTACTAAGGAACGACACAAGGCCAGGCCCAAACCGGTGCCACCATGCTTGCGGGTTACCGCATCATCTGCCTGGGTAAAGGGTTCAAAAATATGGGCCAGTTTATCCGGCTCAATACCGACACCCGTATCGGTAATGGTCACTTCAATGGTGTGTGGGACAACTTCTGAAATGTGAAGGTCAATAGAGCCATATTCCGTAAACTTAACCGCGTTACCCATAAGGTTGATCAAGACTTGACGAAGACGGGTTGGATCACCCAGGCGGTGGGTATTTAAGCCATGCGTAACCTGCCAGTTTAAGGTCAGGCCCTTTTCACGAACCAGTGTACGCATGGTGGCCACCACATTCTCCACCAGGTCTTCCAGATCAAAAGGAATTTTCTCCAGCTCAATACGGCCTGCTTCTACCTTAGAAATATTGAGAATGTCATCAATAATGGCCAGTAATCCATCGGCATTGCGTTTAAGAATAACCACATAATGTTCACGTTCTTGTGGCTCTACCCCACCATCCCGAAGAAGCTCAGCCATCCCCATAATGGCATTCATGGGGGTACGGATTTCATGGCTCATAATGGCTAAAAAATCTGTTTTGGCACGGCTGGCTGACTCTGCCTTTTTACGGGCTTCTTCCAACGCCATCAGTGTTTTTTGGCTCTGTGTGACATCATGAACAATACCCACCAACCCTACCGGGTGACTGTGTTCATCCCGAATAGCAACCTTGGTTGTTTCAACAAAGTGGGTTTGGCCACCTTGTGTGGTATAGGTTTGCCGTAAACGAACAGGTTCTTTACAGGCTAAGGCCTGGAGATCACTTTCCAGGGAAGATTGTGCCCATTGGGGTTCCAGGATTTGGTCATCCTTTAATCCCAAAATGGTTTCTCGTTTAAGATCCAAAGCTTCTTCATAAGCCCGGTTCACATAGATAATGCGCCCTTGCGGATCTTTGAAAAAGACCATGTCTGGGATCGCTTGTAACAGACTTTCAAGTTTGGCATTGGTCTGCTCAATTTGTTGATGAAACTGGGCCAGAGCCTGCTCATTATGCTTCTGTTCGGTCATATCCTCCTGGATCAGAATGACTTCAAGAACGTTTTTAAATTCATCAACAATGGGGTAGGCAAAGACCCGGACCCAAATGGGTTCTTTGCGACCAGCTCTACCCTGACTTTCTGTATTGGGGTCATAACAGATGGCCGGCAAGCTGACGACCTCCCCCTCAAAAGCTCGGGCCAGTAATGCTTGGTGCCCATGTTTAACCAGCTCTTTATCCGACAATACGTTGTAGGCCATCTCATCTAGCTCATTCACAGAGATACCCCATAAGCTCTCCCATGCCAGATTACCAGTGGATAAACGACCATACGATTGAGCAATAACCATGGGTAGGGGGCTTTGCTCAAACATGGCACGGAAGCGGTTTTCAGACTGTTTAAGCTTGGCCTCTCGCTGGACATGTTGGGTCTGATCAATGATAAAAGCAAAAGAGGCAACGGCCTCCCCATGGGTATTGTTCAGCGTGGTTGCATGGAAATGACAGGGGACTTGTTGTCCATTTTTACAGCGTAAAGAGATGGCATAACTGCGATGTTTGCGGGTGGTAATTTGGGCGGTCTGTTCCCTAAAGATTTGTGCATTTTCTTCATCCACAAAATCCATGGGAGTTTTGCCCAGCATTTCGTCGGCGCTGTAGCCAAGCATCTCATTTAGGGCCAGGTTGGTATCCATGGTAAAGCGTTGGGTGGGGTGGATAAGCCAATAGCCAATCGGGGCATTATCCAACACTTCACGTAGTTTACGTTCACTGGCTTGCATCGCCTGTTCGGCATAGCGGCGGTGGGTTTCGTCGGACAACATAAAGGCAACAGCATCGGCATCATCCCACATAAGCCGAAAAGCATGGTTGCGTAAAAACAGGGTTGAACCATCCTGGTGACGGGCACGGAAATCATAATCGGTGGGGGCGTCATCCCCTCGCATACGGGCGGCCAAGTAGCCATTAAGGCGAGGTCGATCTTCACTGGAGATATAGGGTTCAATAGAGTCCATGGCCAGCACAGCTTCCACTGAAGCAAACCCAAATAGCTGTACAAAAGCGTGGTTTACATAGATCGGCTTAAGCATGACATGTACACAGATCGCTTGGCTGGAGCTCTCAACCAGGGTACGAAAAGGGGCGTCTGTGCTGTGTGAGGTATGTGCCATGGCAACCTCAAAGAAGAACGACTAACCGGATAGGAACCCTTTAAAAAAAGATCCAAACCGTGGGGTGAAATAGATCGGAGACAGTGTGCCTAAAATCAAGCAAACGAAACCATTGTACCCTTAACGTATAAATATCTGCAGATGTTGTGGTTGTTTGAGATCAACTCTTTTGTAAATAAGCATTGACCCCGTGCTCTCTTTTGGTGGTCGGTCGCTACTGTGTATTGAATGACCGTTGCAGCTGTTAAGTGGTCCAATAGCGCTAAAAGGTGGGGTAGGTTTTACAGCATAGGACGCTTGAAAAGAGATACCCAATCCATGGTTGCTTAGTGGTAAGGGGTGAGCTTTTAAACACAGGTAAGCGAGTGCAAAATAAGTATGTGAAAAAGATTTATCCACACCACCCTATGCAAGTGGGGTAAACCCATTGGGTCGTAGATTATTCTGGATAAAAGAAAATGGTCACACCTGTGAGGCGTGTGACCATAAACTAGGAGAAACCATATCTTATATGTGCATGACGCAATCAATCCATGGTGTGGATTATAACATCATGGATTGTATGCTTCAGAAGCCGTTACTCTTCTTCATCATGATCCTCTTTGGCACCGGGTAGATCCACAATCCAGCCCAGTCCAAATTGTCTGACTTTAAAGTGTTTGGGTTCTTTGTGTTCTATCACCGCCTTCATCAGTCCTTCAGTGGCAGGGAGTAGATAGAACTCATCATAAACCGCTTCAAAAGTACGATGTTTAAGGTGATCGCCCAGGGGTTCATCGGTTTGAGTTCTGGCCATGGCCAGTGCCTCATCCTGGGTTTGACCCGCACCAAGAACTCGGTGTCCTTCATGTATCACCGCATATCCATCCATTTGAACGCCTCCGCCCGTGGCCCAGTTTACTGGGCATTTAGATTGTTATGGGTTGAGTTTATGATACCACAAGTTAGTTTTTAAGCGTTCAAATTAAACATTTAGGTGATTTTTAGAGGATTTTACCACTGTTAAAGTTGCGATCAAAGTCAGGTCAGGTGAATACCTGACGGGGTTAAGTGGGGCTTGGCATCCTATAAAAGCTGGGGTACACAGGGTGGGTAGATAATCGATAAAAATCGTTAGTCCAGTGCCTGACAGGGCGTGTAAATGGGAGGGTAGAATCATGAAAAAACAGTTTTTTTTGATATTGGCTTTAATGGTTTGTCTGGTTCATAGTCCAGCTCAGGCTGAAGAAGAGATGGCAGCCGTGGTGCCACTGCAAAAAATGTCCCTGCAAACGGCCAATTCAATTGCCCAACAAGTGATTGAGGCATGCCGCCAAAAAGGCATTCAAATTGGTGTTACGGTGATGGATCGGGATGGTATTCCCCAGGCTATATTGCGGGATACGGTCGCGCCGCCCATTACCTTAACCATCTCAAAAGGTAAAGCGTATGCAGCGGCCATGTTCCGGGTACCAACATCTCAACTGAAGGATCGGGCTCAAACTGCCATTGGCCGGGTACCAGGGGTGGTGATGTCAGCGGGTGCCATTCCTTTGGAGGTTGGTGGGATCTTTTTAGGTAGTGTTGGGGTATCTGGTGCACCAAGTGGTGAAACCGATGAGGCGTGTGCGGAAGAAGGTGCTCAGGTGGTGTTGGATGAGTTAGAGATGTCCATGATGTAAAGAAGGGGACCCATCAAACCCTGGTATAAATGAGAAGGCTGGGATCTGTATAAGAGCCCAGCCTTCTTGATTTATAGGCCACATTAAGTCCCCTTTATGGGTTATGGCTACTTAGGGTGACATGATTTCACAGACCATGACTGGATGTATGGTGTGGTCTACTCTATAAAGACCGATCCAATCGACCAAGTAGTGTGCTTGGCAAAGCTATGGTTGCTTAGCGGTTAGATAGATGTTGAGCCATCATGGATGAGATGTCTCTTCGTATAAGCGTGCTCCATCTGTTTTTTTTGATATTGGACAATTAAAAAATACATACAAATTGCTACGTTAGCTCTTTTATTTCGCGCTTTTTATATTCAATAACATCGATTTATCAGGGGGTTGCATTGCATATATGTGATAAGTGATATGTATGCAATTACAAATATTTACATAAAAACTCTCCAAATTCTCAAAGAATCTTTTATACTTCCTCCGCCTTTCTTCCGCGATAACGGTTCATACCCACCCCCTGGGAGCATGTAGTGCCATGAAAAAAAGCCTCAGTCTGACCGCACGAATTGGCTTTATTGTCTTTTTCTCGACCTTAATTGTCGGCCTTGGCGCCACCTTGGCGACGGTAGAAGAGCTCCACCGAAAAGGCGATCAAGATGCATTGGATGCCATTAATCGAAATATGCGGGTGGCATGGCATGAGGTTAAAAATCATGGGACCAGCTTTTCCATTAAAAAAGAGGGTATATACGCCGATGAGTATCGGTTAAATGGTCACGATGATCTGGTCGATACCATCTCAAGATTGGTCGGGGGGACGGCGACCGTTTTTATGGGGGATACGCGTGTGGCGACATCGGTTAAAAAACCCGATGGCAGCCGAGCTACAGGGACCACGCTGGCACGCAACGCGGCCTTTAAAAGTGTCTTTGAAAAGAAAACCCCCTTTCGCGGTGTTGTCGATATTCTAGGCACCCCCTATATCACGGGTTATGATCCCATTATCAATGCCAGCGGAGAAGTGATCGGTATTCTCTATGTAGGCATTAAAACGGTTGAATTTTATGCCTCTATTGATCATGTCCAATACTGGATTATTGGTATTACCTTAATCTGTGGCACGCTGGTGGTTCTGGTCACCTTGTTCTACGTTAAACGTAAAATTGGTGAGCCCATCAACCATATTGTGGATATCCTGGGCCAAGTGGCCAATGGAGATTTATCGGTAGAGATCCCACCCGCTGAAGCAGATGATGAGATCGGCCGAACCATTGATGCCACACGTGCCATGGTCAATGGTCTTTGCGATATTTTGAAAAAAATTGGGCACTCAACCCAGACACTGAATGAAGCGGCAGGGCAACTTACAACGGTATCATCCGATCTAAACCAAGGTTCAGTTTCGTTAAGCAGCCACGCCCTTCAGGTTTCCAGCGCAACAGAGGCGATGTATACCAATTTGGAACAGGTATCCCACGCCACCAATGGTATGAATGAGGCCATGCAGCAGGTATCAGAAAGTGCAGGGGAGATGGATCAAAATATGACCACCATCTCTGCTGCGGCTGAAGAGGCCAATGTCAATCTCTCTACCGTGGCCTCTGCAACTGAGGAGGTTACGGTTAACATGGATGGTGTTAACCAAGCAGCGCAACGTACGGGTGGTAATGTCACAGAAGTAGCCACTGCGGTGGAGGCATTGACCAATACCATTAGTGCCGTGCGTAGCCGCTGTGAAGAGGCCAACCAGGGGGCTGAGCAAGCTTCTAAAACCGCACAAGAGACCCATGGGGTTATGGAGGTTCTCTCCCGTTCTGCCCAAGAGATTAATAAGGTGGTTTCGGTGATCAACAATATTGCACACCAAACCAATATGTTGGCCTTGAATGCCTCGATTGAAGCGGCTGGTGCGGGTGAAGCTGGTAAAGGTTTTGCGGTGGTAGCCAATGAGGTCAAAGAGCTGGCCAGTCAGACCAGTGATGCCACAGGTAGTATCGCCGCCCAGATCGAAGAGATTCAAAATCAGAGTCGGCAAGCTGGTGATGCTTCTCAAAATGTGGCGGATATCAACGGTCAGTTGGCCGAGGTGATTGAGGATATTCTCAACGCTGTGGAAGAGCAGAGTCATACGGTAGAAGCCATTGCGACCTCTATGGGGGAGGTCAACCATGAGACCTCAGAGGTTGGCAACCGGGTGGATGAAGCAACGGCTGGCTCTCAAGAGGTTGCCCGTAGTGTACAGGAGATCGCCCAGGGTATTAATGAGGTTACCCAGAGTGTGGTCCATGCATCCAGCGGTGTTCAGACCATGGCACATCTGGTGGGGACCTCTTCTCAGACCAGTAGTGAAATTAGCCAGAAGGTCCAAGCCTCTTCACAATCTGCTCAGGAGGTTGCTCAAAGTATGGTTGAGGTCAATGATGCCTCGCAGCGTATGACACAACTGAGTGGTACGGTACAGAGCCAAGCCGGTAGTATGGCGCAGATTGCGGTTGAACTGGAGAAAGCACTCAGCCGTTTTAAAGGCCGGTAAGGGAAGAACAACCCTATTGAGGGGGGCGTACCAACGTTTGAGCATTGGGGTACTGATCCAGGATTTTATTCCAGGTACCATCCATCATCATTTCGGCCAGGGACTGATTAATATGGGCCAGAATACGCGCACCACGTTCATCCTGTTGGGTTAGAAAACCACCCAGTATGGCACCAAATGCTTGACCGTGGTGCAGCTCTTCAGCTTCGGCCATTTTATCCAGCACCACACCAGCCCACTGGTTATGCATAACCAGGGCATCCATACGGCCCGCGTGTAGCATTTTAAAAGCCTGCTCAGCACCATAAATTTCAGTAACGTTGTAGGTGCTGGGAGGTAGCAGCACCGTGGGTATATAGATCCCAGTCATAATACCGACGTGCAGATCCTTCAGGCTCTCAACATTGTCACGTTTGGGCTGATCCTTACGGGTATAGATGACAAATTCCCCCCCATTGTAAAGGGGCATGGATGATAGGGGGATACGCAAGTAACCCCATTTGGCATATCCACCCGAAGGTAGATCCCCACTTGTAATAATGGGAAACAACACATCCATTTTATTCATGTTAAAGGCGGTAATTAACCGTTTGAACGGCAGGAGCTGGGTATGGATTTCATACCCTTTGCCTTTTAGCCGCTTTGTCACCTCCTCTAAGAAGGCATAGCCTGGACCTGAATAATCCTCTTCAATAAAGCCACCGACAATACCAAAACCTAACTCAATTGAGAGCGGTTGATCATCCGCTTGAGCTGGTGAGAGTAAGAGTAGAAGTAAAGCAGGCAGCAAAAGCAGGCGCATAAGAACAATCCAATAAGAGAATAGCAGTCTTCATACCATACCCCATAGACCCCTTTTGGCCTAGTATGAACCCAAAAAACAGTGCTATACGGGGTGGGGAGCAGATGGAAATAGGCTATAACCCTAAGGAGATTGTTTGGTACACTGCCAGTGGGGATAAAAAATGATATGAGGTCGTGTATGAGGGGGCTCATGATCATGGTATTTGTTAAAAAGTGGCCTGCATGAAACGATCTGTTCTGCTGATATCACTGCTTCTGGGTTTGCTCTTCTCCTTATCTACCCATGCTGCACCAACAGGCCAAGCACCTCTACGGGTACTCTCAGCCAACTATCCCCCTTTCTCTTTTTTGGATGCAGCCGGTAAACCGGTCGGTATTACCGTAGATTTTTGGCAGCTATGGTCCCGCAAGATGGGACGTTCCATCGATTTTCAAATTCTACCTTGGCCCCAGGTGTTGGAGCATATCCAGACCGGTCGTGGTGATATTATTTCCGGTCTTTTTTATACCGAAGAGCGGGCCGATTATCTTGATTTTACCTCCACCATATGGGATCTGAGTACCCACCATTTTTATCAGGCTGGGGCACAACTGCCCGAAGACAAGCAACAGCAAGCCCATTGGCGTATTGGTGTTGTGGACAAAGAGCATAGCAACCAGTTGGCACGTCGCACCTATCCCCATGCTCAATATATTCAGTTTCAATCTTACCCAGCCATTGTACAGGCTGCTGTGGCCGGAAAGATTGACAGCTTTTTTTCTGAGCGCATGGTGGGGGAGAGGCTTATACACCAACATGGTGGGGTCGGGCGGTTGGTGCGGGATAAACGGCCCATATCGCTCAATGCCATGCGCTCAGCGGTGGTCAAAGGGCATAAACAGCGTTTGCAGTTGGTGGAGCAGGGGCTGGTTAAAATTACCAAGCCCGAGGTCGAGGCCATCTTTAAACGTTGGTCACCCGGACGCACACAACCCATCACGCTGTTAACCGCCAATATGCCCCCCATGATCTATGTTGAAGGGGGGGAGGTTACCGGTTTAGGGGTGGAGATTGTACGGGAAATAACGCGGCGTATGGGGGTGGCGTTACCCATCACCCTTCAAGCATGGCGTCAGTCCTACCAAACAACCTTAAAGCAACCGGGCCATGTTCTTCTGCCACCATCGCGTACAGAAGCACGGGAGAAATTGTTTAAATGGGTTGGCCCGGTCATTCCTGAACAGCTTTTTCTGTTTTCTTTAGAGGGCCGTGGCGTAAAAGCCCGTACTGTAGAGCAGGCTAAAGCGCTAAAAGTTGGTGCGGTGCAAGGCTATGCTTCCTACCGGCATCTGGAACGTTTAGGTTTTAAGTCTTTGGTTGATTTTCCTACTCCTGACAAAGGGTTGCAAGCGCTATTTGCTGGGGAAATTGATCTATGGATCAACAGTAATATTACCATTGCCCACACGGCCCAACTGGCGGGGTTGGATCCTGGCCGTCTACAAGCAGTCGTTGCTGTTAAAGATCTACCTGCCTATTTGGCCTTCCATAAACATACCTCCAACCAGACGATTGAACAGTGGCAACAAACCTTGGATGCCATGAAAGAGGATGGAACCTTCAATCGCCTGTTGGAGGCCTGGGTTCCAGGCTTAGGTCTGGACCGCCACACCACCACACGTCTTAATGACCACGGTATGTCCCTGACCCCTCTTCAACAAACGTGGCTACAACAGAACCCCATCTGGCGTATTGGGGTTTCTCCCGATATGGCGCCTCTGTTTCAGTATAATGAACGGGGTGAACCCACTGGTCCTGCACTGGAGATTTTACGTGCCATTACCCAGGCACTCCCAGGTGTTGAGTATCAGGTGGTGCAGGGTCGCAACCGAGATCATCTGTTAAAGCTGATGAAAGTGGGGGAGATCGATCTCATATTGGCCTTGGATCCTTCAGTCGAGCGGCTCAAAGTGGCGCGATTTGTGGCACCTTATACCCAAGAGAACCGCGTCATGGTGGCCCGCAGTGATGCCCCTTTTGTGGTAGATCTGCAAGAACTGCAGGGGCAAACCGTGGCCGTGGCCCTTGGTAGTACACCGATGTCGCAGGATCGTTTTCAGTTGGGTCGATACTTAAAACGTTTTGCCACACCCAAAGAAGGTTTACAGGCGGTATCACATGGTGAGGTAGATCTCTACATTGGGTATTTGGGTGAAGTTGCCTATTGGATACGACAGCAAGGCCTACTTAACTTAAAGCTTGCTGGCCGTTTAGAGGATGCACCCAGCGCACTGGGTTTTGCTGTGCGGGCAGATTGGCCCATGTTGGAGCAGGTTCTTAACCAGGGGCTACACCATATTGGCCCTGCACAGGTGGCGGCCATGATACGGCGCTGGCAAGTTGCCCACTATCAACCTGAACCTCGTTTAAGAGATTATTGGAAACCCGCTTTAGCTGTGGTAGCGCCGGTTCTTTGTATTCTACTTCTCTTTATATTCTGGAACCGACGTCTACGCCGAGAGATTGCTGAGCGCTACCGGGTAGAACAGGCCCTGAAAGCTGCGAAGGAACAGGCCGTTCAAGCCAGTCAGGCCAAAAGTGAATTTATGGCTGTGATGAGCCATGAAATCCGTACCCCTATGAATGTTTTACTGGGTATGGTGGAGTTGGTTTTAGAGCAAGCCAAAGATCCCCAACAAAAGCATTATCTGGGGGTAGCAACGGCATCTGGCCAGGCACTGTTGACCCTTTTAAACGATATGTTGGATCTATCCCGTATTGAATCGGGTGAGTTTGAGTTACAACAGGCCCCTTTTCAACTCCGTGAACTGATCGAGCAGATACATCACATTTTTACCCTTTCTGCGGCAGATAAAGGGTTAGGTCTGCGGGTGCATTGTCCTGATACCATGCCAGCCTGGATCATGGGGGATAAAAACCGTTTACGCCAAATTTTGGTCAACCTAACCAGTAATGCCATCAAATTTACGGAACAAGGTCATGTGGTCATTGTGGCCCAAGTTAAAGGTCAGGATGCCCTGCAATTAACGGTAACAGATAGTGGTATTGGGATACCGCAGGAGAAACTAACAACCATTTTTGACCCCTTTACCCAGGCGGATGCTGGGATCTCCCGTCAGTATGGTGGTGTAGGTTTAGGGCTGTATATCAGCAGCCGTTTAATCCAAAAAATGGCGGGTTATCTTGATGTCTCCAGTACAGTCGGGCAGGGCAGCATCTTTACCCTTGAACTACCTTTGGTACAAACCCAAGCACCACAGATGAGGGATGATCATGCCCAGGGTACCAAGTCCTTAAACCCCAAAGCTGGGCGATCCATTTTGCTGGTAGAGGATGGTGAAGATAACCGTTTATTGATTCGTGCTTATTTAAAAAAATCTTCACATACCCTTACCATGGCTAATGATGGAGAGCAGGGGGTGCATGCTTTTCAATCCGGTCATTTTGATGTGGTACTTATGGATGTACAGATGCCAGGGCTTGATGGCTATGGGGCAACTCGGGCCATTCGTCATTGGGAGAGTGAACAAGGGCGCCGACCAACCCCGATCTACGCGCTTTCTGCCCATGCTTTTGCTGATGCACAGCACCACAGTATGGAAGCGGGTTGTAATGGGCATTTGACCAAGCCGATCTCTAAGGTTGAGTTGTTAGATTTTCTGAAGCAACTGTCATAATCCAAAAAGGGGATCATCTGCCTAATCACATGTAACCCACCATGGTGTGAACTGTGCATACGTAAGCAAGCAGGCGTAAGAGACACAAACAGAGATGGGGAGGCCACCATGTATAAACCGACTTTTATCTTGGCAGCAGTACTGACATTAAGTGGTTGTTCAGTTGTACAAAAACCGGCTGAAACAGCTGTTCCTGTTGTTAAAGCACCCCAAGGTCAGGTAGAGGTTATTGAACCGACCCAGCAGGTGTTTGAGCCTGCTGTTCCCTTATGTGATCAGCCCTTGCGCAGCCTGAGTGCAGATCTACGTGCGGTATTTTTGCAAAGCTGTATCAAAGGTAAAGGGCGTTAAGCTAAGCCATGTTGGGTGTTTTAAGTTGTACGGTGGATTCAGGAGACAGACACGGTCTGCTCTGCGGTTACTATGTTTATCGCTCCCCTTACCTAACCAAGCGAGGTTATGATGCAGGTACTCTTTTCACACGGTAAAGAGAGCGGTCCTTGGGGTGGTAAGATCAAACGGTTGGCATCGGTTGCAGAGCAGTTGGGTTGGGGGGTGGATTCCATTGATTATCGGGATCTTTTAGACCCTGACGACCGTGTACAGCGTTTGGTAGAACATGGCTTAAAATATGCTGAGCCGTTGGTGTTGTGTGGCTCTAGCATGGGGGGCTATGCCAGTGTATGCGCATCCCAACAGGTTAAGCCTGCGGGTGTTTTTTTGCTCGCACCTGCGCTCTCTCTACCCGGCTATCAACACCCCTCTCCAGCGCTGGTTTGTGAACAACGTTGTATTGTGCATGGCTGGACGGATGATGTCGTACCCGTTGAGCATGTAATCCGTTATGCCCAGGCAGATAATATTCCCCTTATGTTAATGCCCGATGGTCATCGTCTACTGGATAGTATGGATCTCATCGCACAGTTATTCAGGGATTTTTTAACCCGTATTGTACCACCACAAGCTTAACCAAAGCATGAGGCCATGGTTCAAAACAAGCGTTTAAACCATGGCCAACACGCGACCACCACTTAAGATCACACGGTGTCTAAATACCAGCTTCTTGGAGCCTGGTAGAGTTCTGTTTGTGTGCAGCAAATCCCCTGATTTATGCCCTGATCAAACCCACTTTTTTTATCGCGGTTCAAGCTAAATGGCTGGTTTAATGTCCAGTAGTTTAGTGCCATCCAGACAGTCCATACCACGGACGATAATCTGTCCATTCGTAATCGTTTGGATCTCGACCATCGCTACGGCAATAGGATTAGGTCGGTGGGGTGAGCGCAGCGCAAAGGTGCCAACCATATGATCATCTTCAGCCTCATTAACCACCTGTAGCATCTGTGTGCTGCGTGTGTTCTCAAACCAATACAAAACCAAAATGGTTTGCCCTGGCTGAAGGCCAATTAAACCCTGTTGATAGTTTGGATCCAACACAATTTGGCAGTCAGGTCCATCGGGCTGAATATTAAAAGGGCAGCTTGCAAGGTCTTTATAAGGGGTTCTGATCTGCCCGATAAAGTGAAGTTCGTTTGCCATCTTGTTCACCCCTGGTGTGTTTGTCTGGTTAAAATAAGGGTATCCCCCAACTTCTAAGCATGTTGTGCGAGAGCCGTGACCGCTAAACATTCTCTATTGTGACCCCTGCTCTGCCTGCCTAAAAAGCATGAGGGGCTTCCCCCGCCAAGTCACCCCTTATCTTGAAAAAGCCACAGGTGGCCACCAAGAGACCGTCACCGTCGGAGATCAATACTGGAACGTGCTCAGGCAGAAGGGATAGATTGGGCAGGTGATGGAGTGGGGGAGGGTATTTAAAAGGGCTGTCATGAAAGCCAAGATGATGATGAGGAATTAATAATGAAAAATAAAAATATGCTTATCGACATGCTTTTCTATCTTGGTGTGGTTGCTTGAGTTTGCCTTGCAGCTTGGGGAACCTTGTTTATCGTGGCTGCAGTTGAACGAATGGAAAAGGGTTCAGAGGTTTTTTACCATATTGGTTCAGGAGTAGGAGGTATCGCGCTCCTAGTGTTTGGGGCCTATGCAGTATTTGGAGCTCCCAACAAATACGAACAGACCGCCTTAAAAATTGACAAAACAAGACTTGAATTGGAAAGGGATGCTTTTCTTCGAGAAATGAAGTTCAAACATGCCATAGATACGTTAGAGGCTTTTGAAAAAGCGCGTGATTCAATCAGTCTTATACGACACTTCTTAGCTACGGGAGATGAGCTTGAAGAGTTGGCCAAGTTGTTGCCCGACAATAGTGATTTTCGAGATGAATCAGGAAGACCTAAAAATTACCAGGGGTTGCAACAGCTTTTAAGCATGCAAAGAGAATGGGAAACTGTCCGGCAACTGCATGAGCTCAGGCCGCGTTTCCAAGCACTTTTTCAGGATGTATCACCGTTCACTGATTTTTGGGCAGCATGGCGTGAGCTCGATATTGCAGCACGTCGTTTGATGGATGAAAGTAAACTATCAGAACAGGTTTACGCTGCAAGGAATGTAGGCATAGTGGGTGGAGTACGTGAAGAACAGCTTAAAAATTCAATGAAGTCTAATGAGAGAAAAAAGCTTAGCGGTATCATTTGGGATAGTGGGGAAGACAACCCCTACACTACCAAGATCAATGGAATTGTAGATTCTGCTTATGACATCTGTAAACCATGGATATCTGACCAATCCAACCTCGGCTGAACCGTTTCTGTATGAAATATGCTGTTTTATCCCCAAGCAGGTGTAAAGTTACACCCCAACAAAAAATGGCTTACTCATACAAATGAGTAAGCCATTTTATTATCTGGTGTCCCCGGCGCGATTCGAACGCACGGCCCTCAGATTAGGAATCTGATGCTCTATCCGGCTGAGCTACGGGGACTGAAGAAACAGCCAAACGATACGCCAAAGCTTGCCAAGGCTCAATACTTCTTGGCCATCTGGAAATTCTCTCCCGTGACAAAATGACACGCATTACGTCCCGCACGCTTAGAGGCATACATCGCTTCATCCGCTTTTTTCAGAAGCTCTTCCTGATCCGTTGTATCCTGTGGGTAGAGAGAGACCCCTAAAGAACCGGAAATAAAGACTTCCTTACCATCCAGCATAAAGGGTCGGTTTAAACTCTCTAGTACCCGTTTGGATACCGCAAAAGCCTGATCAGATCCCCCAACATGCTCCAAAATGGCTACAAACTCATCACCACCCAAACGTGCCACCGTATCACGGGATTTCAAACAACTGGCTGCCCGCTTGGATGAAAGGCGTAGCAGTTCATCCCCCGCACCATGGCCAAGGTTATCATTGACCCATTTAAAGCGGTCCAAATCGATAAAGATCACAGCCAACTGGCTTTCTTCAGCAGTAGCCCGCTCAATGGACTGCTTGAGCAGGTGTTGAAAATGGCTACGGTTGGGTATACCCGTTAGGGCATCATAGTTTGCTTGGTAGGTAATACGTCGTTCAGCTTCTTTGCGTTCGGTAATATCCCGAATAATGCCGGTATAAAGAATGTGCTCTTCCATCATCACTTTAGACACGGACATTTCCGCCTCAAAAACTTTGTCTCCCTTGCGGCGTACCTGGACCTCCTTACGGTGACCCGCCATGCCGGTCCAACGGCTCTCGACAGCATCTTCATGGCCATCGGCTTCCAATAACATGCCAATGGAACATCCCAGTAGTTCATCTTGGGCATAGCCAAAAATTTCACTGGCTGAATGGTTGGCCGATTGAATAATGCCATGGATGTCGGTAACCAAAAGGGCATCGGCCATGGTATTAAAAATAGCCTCCATCTGCGCTTTTTGTTCACTAAGCTGGGCGAGAAAACGTTTACGCTCGGTAACATCCCGAATAATACCGATGGTCCCCTGATAGTCCCGTTCACCTGTGGTCAGGGACTCTACCTGAATACCCGTACAGCTGACCTCAGCATGAATAATATGCTCTTCATCACTATCCGATGCTTGGTCTTGCTCATCCTTGGTGAGCAGTTTGAGCTCTAGGCCGGTGGTTTTACGTTCACCGGTGCGACGTTCGTCAAACAGTTTGGGTTGCGAGCCATCTTCAGCACTATCCTGTTTGTCATGACGGGCAATCGTATAGTCAAAACTGACCTTGCCTCGGTCATCTTCCGTGACCAATGAGGTAAAATGACGGTTGAGGAGTTCTTGTACGGTATAGCCAAGTTTCTCAATAGATTCATTAAGATAAATAAAACGACCTTGTGAATCCAACCGATAGATAATGTCCGGTACGGTACGTACAAAATGGCTCTCAATAAGGGCTTCTGTACTAAAGCGCATACGGTTGGAGAAGACCTGTAGAAGATTAAACACAAAAATGCTGGAGCGCTGAATAAGTTGATGCAGGGTATCTTTAGAGATCATCAACAGGCGGGTTGGGTTTTCGACCACAACAAAGGCCGTGGGATATTTCTCATCGACAATAGAGAGTTCACCAACAAAACTACCACGCCCCAAAGAGATGATGGCAGGAGTGTTGCGATCTTTCAGGTGAATACTCAGGGTACCGGAAATGATGAGATAGAGTGTCTCATTGGCATGTGCGGGATCCAAAAGGACCTCACCCGGTTGCAACTCTTTAAGGGGGCATTGGGTCAAAACAGGTGCGAGTTCTTCCCAGGTAATATCCCGAAAAAGTCGCTGTTCGGCAAAGCTCTCACCACCATACGTCATGCTCTTGTTATGACCCATGATCGCACCTCACATGTTGTACATTCAAATCTAATAAAAGGGAAAAGGATATCCCATAATCACCAACGCACTCTACCCTATCAATTCAGAGCCATATCTGCCAGACCCAGTGCATGATTAATCACTTTTCGGTGCAAAGTAGAGATGGGGCGTTGCGCCAGCTCCCCCATAGACCACCACTGTGCATCCTGTCGATGCTTAACACCTTGGGTGACCATGCCCAAAATAGGGTATACCGTTAGACGGAAATGGGTGAAGATATGTTCCACAGGCATGGCCTCTAACCGTTGTTGGCAAGTAATCCCCTGTTTTGTAAGTTGCTCAGTGGCCCGTTTAACCAGATCACCTTGGGGGGGGAGGGGTCTCCAATCTTCACCCAACGGTTCCCACATACCCCCTAATAGTCCTTCTTCAGGACGCTGACGCAGATACAGCCGCTGCTGATCATCCATTAATACCCACATACACTGGTGACGGTGCGGTTTGGCTTTTTTGGCCTTTTTTTGTGGAAAAAGTGTGACGTTACCTTGGTTGCGTGCAGTACATGCATGACCCCATGGGCATTGGTCACAGGCTGGTTGACGACGGGTACAGATGGTGGCCCCAAGATCCATGATCGCTTGGGCGTAATCGCCGGGCCGATCCGTAGAGGTCAGTTGACGTGCGACCTGCCAGAGTGTTTTTTTGCCTGCTGTTCCATCAACGGGTTCTTGCAAGGCCACCAAACGCGACAGAACGCGCATGACGTTACCATCCAAAATTGCGTGGGGTTGTTCCCGACCAATGGCCAGGATTGCTGCGGCGGTACTTGGCCCAATACCAGGCAATGCTTGAACGTGCTCGATCTGCTCTGGAAAGTGACCACCGTGATCGGCCATAACCTGTTGGGCTGCGCGGTGCAACATGCGGGCACGACGGTAATACCCCAGCCCCTGCCATTGGGCCAAAACAGCCTCTTGCGAGGCCGCTGCCAGATCTGCAAGGGTGGGAAAATGATCCAAAAAGGCTGCGTAATAGGGGATAACCGTTTTCACGCCAGTCTGCTGGAGCATGATCTCGGATAGCCAGATACGGTAAAGATCCTGTTGATTCCGCCAAGGAAGATCCCGCCCATATTGGTCATAGTGGCTTAAAAGTCGCTGAGCTAGATCGGAGGGTAGGGTAGGGGGTGTCATGAGGTTTCTATACGATGTCGATTAAGATGTTCAAGTAGACCATGGGCCAGTACACCATTGATCCAACCGGTTAGCCAAGCCCCGATCAAAAACCAAGGGAGTAGCGTAAACAGACCGGTATGTTGAATAAACAGCAGATGTGCGGCCCCCACTTGTGCAGACATATGGGCCAATGCCATTAAAATAGAGAGCCCCACCGGCCCCATACCGGGGATTCGTCCCCCCAGTATCAGCATAACCAGTACAGCTGCAAGCATACCTGCACTGCTCAAAAAGAAGGTCGGGGTTAGAAAAACCCCCATGGCCAACGAGCCCCCCAAGACCCGAATAACTGCCACCCAAATAGCGGCTGATCGGTCCAGATGGTAAAAAGCCACCACCGTAAATACATTGGCCAACCCCGGTTTAAACCAAGGGCCAAGTCCGGGTAGGGTGGCTTCCAACATATGGGCAGCCACAGCAGCAACCGCCAGGTAGCCTATGAGTAGATCCCGACGAAGGGGTGTAATGGTGACGTTCATCGGGCAACCGCATCATAGGTGTTATCCTGCGCCTGGGCAGGTGGAATACGGATAAAAATACCGCAGGGTACACAGATGGCCATACGGCCCCCCCCACTGATCCATCCGGTACGCACACCAATCATACGGGGGGAGTCATACTCCCGCAAACGCGCTGCACCGGGTTTGACCTCAATGATCACACGACCCAATAGACCTTGGAGTTCAAGTTGGGTCTCTTTATCCAGGGCCAAGGTCTGTACCAATTGATTGTTTTGGTGAACCTCGACCCGATTAGCCCCCTCTTGGGTCGCAAACAGCATAAAAAAAAGAAGGATCCCCAGGCTACCCCCGGCGATACAGAGATCCATCATGGAGGTTGCACGGCGTATAAGGCCGATACCTTTTAAGAAGGACCCAGCCATTGACCGATAAATCCCTTGGTTTGGTAATGTTGACCCTGCTGGTCGACCCATAACGCTTCACTATTGGGAAACCGCCTCAGCAATGCTTGGCCCTGCTTTAAGGTCATGGCAAAGAGGGCTGTGGAGAGTGCATCTGCGGTTTCAGCATCGCTGGCCTGTATCGAGACCGATCGCCAACCAAAGTCAGCAGGTTCACCCCGTAGTGGATCAATAATGTGATGGTAACGTTTACCTTCATGCATAAAAAACCGTTCATAATCTCCCGACGTTACCATGGCACGCGGACCTTTTAATTCACTGCGTACAATGACCTGCTCTTTATCGGTAGGGTCTTGAATACCAATACGCCAGGGTTGGCCATATTTATCCCCAATCACCCGTAGGTCGCCCCCGGCATTAACAATGGCCCCTGTAACACCATGGGCTTGTAAAATGGCTATAGCTCGATCAATGGCATAGCCTTTGGCAATGGCCCCGAGATCCAAGCCAAAAGCAGCATGGGGCATATGAATACGGGTTTGTCCCTCAATCTGTTTAAAGGTAAAGGCATCATCTAAAAAGGGTACACCCCGTTGCCGCCACATCGCGCGTAGTACAGGGGCTGGGGGTTCTGAGAGTGGGGTTTCTGACATAAATCCCCACAGTTGTGAAAGGTGGTAAAGCCCCATATGAAAGCGGTTGCTGGCGTATTGTTGAATTTTCAACCCGCGTTCCAGCAACTGTGCGGTCTCTGTATCCAGTACATGCCACTGATGGCGAGAACCCTGGTTAATGCGTGAAATGGGGCTGTTGGGATCATGGCTACTTAGGGCTTTTTCTAGGCGACCCATCTCTTCAAAGGCGGCTTTGGTGGCCTCTGGAAAGTGTCCGGCTGTGGAGATGGTCACCCAGGTACCCATGCGCAATTGGGTGGCACTCTGTACTTTTTCCTGATCCGAGCAACTGGGGAGTAGCCATAATAGCAGGAGAGAGATAATCCACTTTTTCATGCCATATCTCCCAGCAAGACCTGAATGGCTGTAATCGCAGCCAAAGCAGCGGTTTCGGTACGTAAGACCCTGGGTCCCAGTGTACAGGGCTCAAAGCCCAGATGGGTATAGGCCTGTTGAACTTCCTCTTCGGTCAGCCCGCCTTCAGGGCCAATCAGTAAGGTGAGTTGTTGGGGGATCTCCAATTGGGATTGGGCCCAATGTTGTAAGGAGGGGGATTGGCTGCGGCTATCCTCCCAAAAGAGTAAGCGTGGCCCCTCTTTTGGGAGTTGTTCCTGCAATTTTTCCCACTGGGTGACTGGTGTGATCTGCATCAGGCGGGTTCGGCGGCACTGTTCGGCAGCCTCGGTGGCGATCCGGTTCCAGCGATCCAGTTTCTGTTCCCCTTTGGCTTTGGCGACACTGCGGCGGCTCTGTAGGGGAATAAGTTGATGCAGCCCCAGTTCAACACTTTTTTGAATAACCAACTCCATGGGGCCACTACGGCTTAAGCCCTGCACCAAAGTGATATGCAATTTAGGGGAGGGCTCTGGCTCAAAATCTACGGGTAGAACCTGCATGGGTGTGCTGGTTTGTGTAATCCGGCATAGCCACGCTCCACCTTCTCCATTAAAAAGGTAGAGCTCAGACCCTTCACCCAAACGTAGTACCTTTAATAGATAGCGTTGGGCATCCTTTTCCAGGGTAACGGGTTGTTGAGCCTGGAGGGGTTTGGGGCAGTAGAGTCGTGGTGTTGTGGACATGGCTGGCCTGAATTGGGGTCAATGGTGAGATAAACCCACCCTTTTTTACCTCTAAGCATTGTTTCTGGCGGTCATAGGGTATACTTTTTTGCCATCCCTGTCCCCTGACTAACTGTTGGGGTGTTATTCATTATTTTAGGAGCAGATGGCGTATGCAGACGCCGCGGTTTCAGTTGATGCAAGCTTGGCAAGATGCCTCGGCCTTCTCGCAACAAGAGGTGGTGGATGAGGATCTTTATGCTGCGCTGACCCATACGGGCTCGCTGACCCGCTTTCTTGAAGAGCGTTATCATCGTCCAGTCGATGTGACGGTGCGCCAACAGGTTGCAACCCCCACCGTTCAAGCACCTTTGCAATCATTATGGGATACCCCATTACAGCTGCAGGCAGAAACCCTGCTTGTTCGGGATGCCTGGGTAAACCATGCTGGTCCTATGTTGGTGTATGCCCACTCCCAAATTGGCTGGGACCATCTGGAAAAAGGGGATCGGGATACCATTCGCAATGGGCAAATCCCTTTAGGCGGTCTCTACTTGGCCAATGGTGCTGTGGTGAACCGGGCGCACCTACAGATTAGTCAGGTTCAGGTAGAGGGCTTGGAGCGTATTGGTCAGGCACCGCTGTGGTGTCGGCGGTCGCTCTTTACGGTTAATGGACGGCCCAATGCCCGCATTCTGGAACTCTTTGCGCCTGTGGTACCATGAGTGAACATTGGGTTGAACGTCTGCCTTTTCCTTTGATTCGTGAGAGCCTGCTACTCATGCGGGTCAACCGGCCCATTGGCACCTATCTATTAATGTGGCCTGCACTCTGGGGTGTGGTGGCTGCTTCTCATCCAGAGACTCCCAACCTTGTCATGTTGGCCATTTTTGCTTTGGGCGCTTTTGTTATGCGTTCAGCCGGCTGTGTGGCTAATGATCTGGCCGATCGTAACTTTGATAAACATGTTGCCCGTACCAAGCTGCGCCCATTAGCGGCGGGTCGTATCTCTGTCCGTGCAGCGGTCATGCTCTTGCTGCTGTTGTTAAGTGTGGCTTTGTTGTTGGCTTTGCAGTTGAATTTTTTAACGATTCAGTTGGCCTTTGCCGGGGCTTTTCTCGCGGTTACCTATCCTTTAACCAAGCGTATTGTCTATATCCCTCAGTTTTATATGGGGGCAGCTTTTGGTTGGGCTGCGGTTATGGCGTGGACGGCGACGGCAGGGGCGTTGGCACCTGGCGCATGGCTGCTGTTTGCGGCCACCCTAACCTGGGCCGCTGGTTATGACACCCTCTACGGTATGATGGATCGGGAGGATGATCTTAAGATCGGCGTCAAATCCACCGCTATTTTATTTGGTCAGCGTGATCTGTTTTGGATCTCGGTCCTCTATGGGCTCACAGCTGCCCTGTTTATCGCCATGGGTTGGAGCCTGCAGCTGCAGTGGCCCTACTATGTGACCGTGCTTTTGGCCTGTGTACATATGATATGGCAGATATACTATGTGCGTGGGCGGGAAACAGCGGTACTCATGCGGGCTTTTTTAAGTAACCAATGGTTGGGTCTTTTAATCTGCGCAGGATTATGGTTAGGCTAAGTAAAATTACGCAGATCCCATCAAGAAATTCCTATTTTCTATCTGGTGTACCCGTTTCCTCACCAAAGAACACCTTATATCCGTGATTCTTACCTTGCGTTATGCTAAAGAAAGGCTAAGGATACAAGGGTCGATAGAATCTGTAAGTTTGGAACCGGGTGCCATGAGCGACGCTCAAATTTTGCTGGTCGATGATCAGCCCATCAATTTAGAAATCCTCTCGGAGTATCTTCGAGATGAGGGTTACCGACTCTCCATTGCGCGTGATGGACAGGAGGCATGGGAGCTATTGGATAAAAGCCCCCTGCAGTTCCATGCTATTTTGTTGGACCGCATGATGCCGCGTATGGATGGGATGGAAGTGCTCTCCCGTATGAAGCAGCATGATGAGCTACGCATGGTGCCTGTTATCATGCAGACCGCCAAAGCTTCTCAGGAAGAGATTGTTGAGGGGTTGGAAGCCGGTGCCCACTACTATCTGACCAAGCCCTACCGTAAAGATATGCTGCGTGCCATCGTGCGCACCGCAGTGGATGATTATACCAGCTATCGTCAAATCCGAGATAAATCCCGCGAAGCACAAGATAAAGCAGCGGACTCCATCCAGAGTATGCGCCTGCTTGATACGGGAACCTTCCGTTTTCAGACCCTAAAACAGGCCCAAGATCTGGCGGCGCTGCTTTCTCACACCTGTCCCGATCCAGAGCGTGTGGTTTTAGGTCTGTCTGAGCTGCTGATTAATGCGGTGGAGCATGGCAACCTGGGCATTACCTACGCCGATAAATCCCAACTGTTGAAAAATCGGGATGATTGGTGGCAGGAGGTACATCGACGCCAATCCTTACCGGAAAATCGGGAGAAATGGGGCCGGGTACGTTTTACCAAAAGTGAAAATCTGGTGGAAATTCTTATCCAGGATGAAGGTCCAGGTTTTGACTGGCGCGGATTTTTGGAATTTGACCCAGCACGTGCGTTTGATAGCCATGGTCGGGGTATTGCCATGGCTAAAATGTTGAGCTTTGATCAATTGGAGTACCATGATCCGGGTAATACTGTGGTGGTCCGGGTTCATTTGGGTATTAAGGAAGAGGAACCCACCTCCTAATTCTGCATAGGATTTTATGTATCGATCCATGCGATGTGATACCTGTAGATATCCAAAAAAGCCCTTTTGAGGGGAAGATGGCACCCATCTTCCCCTCAAAAGGGCTTTTTTGTGGGCTATCGCAAAAATAAACCATACTTTTACACGGCATATAAACGGTTGCGGTTGTGATTTAGGCAACATGAAAAGAATCGTATGGTGTGTGATATCCGTTCATCACCTCGCCATTCAAGGTGGAGCCCCTGGACCCATCACATGAAAAGAAGGATACTTACCGGTTTAAAGTATGCTCTTTTGATCCCTCTTAAATGAAATTTGACCAAGCCCATGGCGCCATCTCCCAAACATTTTAAAGATCTCTCCACCTTTTGTGATTTTCTGGAATCCTGTGGTGAGCTGGTTCGTATTAAAGAAGAGGTTAATCCCCATTTGGAGATGACGGAGATCTCCACTCGGCTGTTGGCCACCGGTGGACCTGCCGTGTTGTATGAAAAGGTACGCGGTTACAGTATGCCGGTACTTAACAATCTGTTTGGTACAGAACGGCGTGTGGGTTTAGCCATTGGTGCTGATCTGGAACAGCTTGAGGCACTGGGGGAGCTGCTCTCTTACCTGCGCCAACCCGATCCACCCTCCGGTGGGGTTGGTGGTTTGGTGGGTACGGCCCGCAAGATGTCCCGTGTTCGTCATATGCCAACCCGCACCAAACGTTCCGCACCTTGGCAACAGCAGGTGCAAGAGGGGGAGCAGGTTGATCTGACGCAGCTGCCCATTCAAAGTTGTTGGCCTGGTGATGCCGCCCCTTTGGTGACATGGCCCGTGGTGATTACCCGTGGGGCCGATGAAGGTCCGGTCAACCTGGGTATCTACCGCATGCAACTTATCGGCAAAAACCGTCTGATCATGCGCTGGTTAAAGCATCGTGGTGGTGCCCAGCATAGCCGTAGCTTCAGCAAACCCATGTCTGTCGCGGTCGCCATTGGGTGTGACCCCGGCACCATTTTAGCCGCGGTTACGCCGGTACCGGATACACTCTCTGAATATGCCTTTGCCGGGTTAATGACCGAAAAAAGTGTGACGGTGGTCAAAGGTGAGGTGAGTGGATTGCCCATTCCAACCTCAGCTGAGATCGTTTTAGAAGGTACCGTAGATCTTAATGATCTGGCCGATGAAGGTCCCTATGGTGACCATACGGGTTATTATAATGAGATTGAGCGCTTTCCGGTCTTTACCGTCAAGCGGGTAAGCATGCGGCGTAATGCCATCTATCTTTCAACCCATACTGGGCGCCCGCCCGATGAACCTTCGGTGTTGGCTTTGGCGCTCAATCGGGTTTTTGTACCCCTTCTTAAAAAACAGTTTCCTGAGATTACCGCCTTCCATCTACCGGCAGAGGCTTGCTCCTACCGGGTCGCGGTTATTGCCATGGAAAAAAAATATGCAGGCCATGCCTTTCGGGTTATGACCGGTGTGTGGGGTTTTCTTCGCCAATTTCTCTATACCAAATACCTCATTGTGGTGGATCAGGATGTGGATTGTCACAGTTGGGATGCCGTGATGGCCGCGGTTGGTCAACATGCGGATGCCCGGCGTGACTTGCAGGTACTGACCAATACCCCCATTGATTATCTGGATTTTGCCTCCCCAGTGGCGGGTCTAGGGGGTAAGTTGGGGTTGGATGCAACCACCAAGTCAGGTCCTGAGTTGCTGGCTTTGGAAAACCATACCCCGCGACCTGATGCGGATCTTATGCACCGGTGGTCAGAACAGGCCAAACAGCAACACCCCATTATCCAGTCCATTCACCTACGCACGGCATGTGGTATGGCTGTGGTGGCTATACATAAAACGGAAGCCGGTCAAAGTGCCCAGGTTGCAGAGCAGCTGTTGGCTATGGATGCGGGGCCTCGACAGATCTGGCTTGTGGATGATGATGTCGATCCAACCTGTTGGGATGATCTATGGTGGGTCGTTTCCACCCGCAGTGATGCAGGACGTGACCTGTTTTTAGATCAGACCCATGGAGCATTTGTGGTGGACGCAACCCATAAACAGCCTGGTGAGACCAAGCGGGAGTGGGGCCGGGTCTTGACCATGGACCAAGCGACCATTGATCGTGTGACCGAAAAGTGGCCAAGACTGGGCCTGCCCGGAGATGGTCACCCCATCTGGTAACCTTATGGGTAAGGGCCACTTGTTTATGATGCACCAAGGTTGAGGGTGTACCAGATTTTAGGCTGTGGGCGGTAAATATGGTGGCTCGCACAGCATACTTTAGAGTACATCAAGGAACGCCATAGCAGGTCAGGGCATCATAGCCGGAGATTTCCCTATAGAACGTTGTTGGTGTACCCACAAAATTCGTCATCAATGGATCGGGTCTATTCTATCGGATGGGCATGGATACTTTTCATGGGTTTCATGATGACCATCATGCCGTGTGGTATGGCCTTATGCGATGCTTTGCCAAGGTATGGCTTCGCGGTCTGAACCGTAAATATGGTCACGCTTGACCATAAAGACGAACTTACATTAAAGAGTACGGCTCCAAAGCTTGAACTCTTATTCCCTTTTTTTAGGAAACATTGATGCGTCGTAACCTGCTTCTTACCTTTTTTGTGCTTGGGCTTATCAGCATTGCTGTTTATGTGTTGGTTAAGCAGGTACCACCACCTTCATCGGAACAGACCCAAGCCAGGGGGCAAGGTGCTATTCCTTCGGCACCCAAAACGGGGCACTGGTCAGACATTGCTTTGACCACCCTGGCGGGTCATTCGGTCAAACTGGCGGATTTTAAAGGTAAGGTCATTCTGGTCAACTATTGGGCCACATGGTGCCCACCCTGTTTGGCGGAGATCCCCGATCTCATCCAGGCTCAAAACGATTTTGGCCCCAAAGGTTTTCAGGTCGTGGGTATCGACTATCAGGATCGTGCGGATTTAGAGACGCTCAAGCGCTTTGTAAAGCGTAAGCGTATTAACTATCCAATCATTCGGGATACCCCCAAAAAGACCCATACCATCAGTAAAGCCATGGGTGGGGTGTTTGCCCTACCTATGAGCCTTCTTATTGACAGAGACGGTAAAATCATTAAAACCCATACAGGTCAGCTTCATTACAAAGACCTGGAAGGTTGGCTCAAAAAGCAACTTTGATCCGGTGTCTTCTTATGAAGAGAGAGGGAGGGTATGAGCACAACCGAGCCACAAGGCATCATCGCATGGTGTTCTGTACCAGATGATGAAACAGCACGTGCCATAAGCCAGTTGTTGATCGAACGACAGCTGGCAGCCTGCGTACACACCCTACCTCAAGGACGCTCCACCTATTTATGGCAAGGTAAAGTGGAGACCGAAGCTGAACATCTATTGATGATCAAATCCCATGGCCGATGTGAGCAGGCATTGTTAGACGCCATCAACTATGCCCACCCATATGAGGTGCCGGAGATCATCGTTACCCGTATCGATGCAGGGTTGCCAGCCTATATGCAGTGGATCGCCGACTCGGTGGAACAAAATTCCACCCCCTCTGACCAGGAGTAGTTATGCCGGACGTCACTTTTTTAACCGCCTTCGGGGCTGGTTTCCTTTCATTTATCTCTCCATGCGTGTTGCCACTGGTACCCGCCTATCTCAGTTTCATGAGCGGTATCTCTGTTGATGAAATGAAATCAGCCGGGGAAGAGGGCAATAGTAAGGTCGCCTTGCATGCCACCTTACACAGCCTTTCCTTTGTCTTGGGTTTCTCCCTGGTCTTTATAGGACTGGGCGCCACAGCCTCGGCTCTTGGCCAGTTGATGTTTGACTATATGGAGTACCTCTCCAAGTTTGGTGGGGTATTGATCGTCATCTTTGGTCTGCACTTCATGGGGCTCTTCCGTATTGGCTTCCTCAACTTTGAAGCCCGCTTTAATCCAGACCAAAAGCCACCAGGTATGTGGGGGGCCTTCTTTATAGGCTTAGCCTTTGCATTTGGTTGGACCCCCTGTGTGGGTCCCATCCTGGCGGGTATCCTTGCTTTGTCCGCCGGACAGGACACCATTAATGAGGGCATCCTCTTGTTAGCAGCCTATTCGGCCGGCTTGGGTGTCCCATTCATATTGGCGGGTTTGGCGATCAACCGGTTCCTGGTCTTCTTTACCAAGATCCGTCGGCACATGCATAAGGTTGAGCTGGTAGCCGGGGGCCTGTTGGTGGTTATTGGTGTTCTGATCTTCCTTGGCGATATGACCGTGATCAGTAGCTACTTGTTAGAGCTCTTCCCAGGTTTGGCTGAATTGGGATAAGCCAGCCTATATAAAAGCAGTGCGTGATATTAGAGATGGCTTATTAGCCGAGTTAACAAGGGTTTGCCAAATGGCAAGCCCTTGTTTTTTTTAGAGTTTTGAAAAAAGTTAAATTA